>JBHEPQ010000288.1:0-13611 GCA_046260215.1 Chromatocurvus sp. | reverse complement strand
CCTGCAGAAGTTCGACCCGTACCTGAACGTCGATCCCGGCACCATGAGCCCGTTCCAGCACGGCGAGGTTTTCGTGACCGAGGATGGCGCCGAGACCGATCTGGATCTCGGGCATTACGAACGCTTCACGCATACCGTTATGCGTCGCAGCAATAACTTCACCACCGGTCGTGTTTACAATACGGTGCTCGCCAAGGAGCGACGCGGCGACTACCTCGGCGGCACGGTACAGGTCATCCCTCATATTACCGACGAGATCAAGCGACGCGTCTATCTCGGCGCTGGCGATGCCGACGTCGCGGTTGTGGAAATCGGGGGCACCGTCGGCGACATCGAAGGGCTGCCATTCCTGGAAGCCGCGCGCCAGCTCAAGGTAGAGCTCGGGGCGGCGCGCGCGCTACTGATGCACCTGACCCTCGTTCCCTACATCGCGACCGCCGGCGAAATCAAGACCAAGCCGACACAGCACTCGGTCAAGGAGCTGCGCTCCATTGGCCTGCAGCCCGACGTCCTTCTGTGCCGCTGCTCTGTGCCCATCGACGACGGTGCCTGCCGCAAGATTTCCCTGTTTACCAATGTGGAGGAGCGTGCGGTCATCCCGCTGATGGACGCGGATTCGATCTACCGCATTCCGCGTGCGCTGCATGACAAGGGCCTCGACACGTTCGTGGTCGAGCGTTTCAGGCTTGAATGTCCGGCGGCAGATCTGAGTGAGTGGGACGAGGTACTGCGACGGGAATTCAGCCCCGATAGGGGACAGGTGCGTGTGGCGATGGTCGGCAAGTACATGGAGCTGCCCGATGCCTACAAATCCCTTAACGAGGCCCTGTCCCACGCGGGTCTGCAGACGCTGACCGATGTTCAGGTGGATTACGTCGAAGCCGAGGATATCGAGCGCAACGGACCGGGCATTCTCGATTCTGCCGATGCCATCCTGGTGCCCGGGGGGTTCGGTGATCGCGGCGTCGAGGGCAAGATCGAGGCGGTGCGCTACGCGCGGAACAACGGCGTGCCCTTTCTCGGTATCTGCCTCGGCATGCACGTGGCGCTGATCGAGTACGCACGCAATGTCTGTCATCTGGACGGTGCAAACTCGACAGAGATGGAGCGCGACACGCCGCACCCCGTGATTGCATTGATCACCGAATGGCAGAACGCCGACGGATCGACGCAGATGCGTGACGAGTCATCAAACCTGGGCGGTACAATGCGCCTCGGCGCCCAGCCCTGCCATCTCGAACCCGGCAGCAAGACTCGCGGGATTTATGCGATGGATACCATCAATGAACGCCATCGGCACCGGTACGAGGTCAATAACAATTACGTGCAGCGCTTGCTGGATGCGGGTATGCGCGTCGCGGGCTGGTCCGCGGACAACAGCCTGGTCGAGATGATCGAGCTGCCGGATCATCCCTGGTTCATCGCCTGTCAGTTCCATCCTGAATTTACGTCACGCCCCCGCGGTGGGCACCGCCTGTTCAGCAGTTTTATCGAGGCAGCCATCGCCCGGGCGACGGGCGCATGACGGGCGCATAACGGATATATAAGCGCGTATAAGGGCATAGCGGGTCCCATAATCGGAGAATTACGGCATGCAGGAAGGCAGCGTCAGCGTCGGCAGTCTCACCATCGCAAATTCACGCCCATTTACGCTACTGGGCGGTGTCAACGTGCTCGAGAGCGAGCAGTTTGCAATGGATGTTGCGGGTGTGTTTCGCGACGTCTGCAAAAAGCTCGGTATTCCGCTGGTATTCAAGGCTTCCTACGACAAGGCCAACCGGTCCTCCATTTACTCCTTCCGCGGGCCGGGGATCGAGGAGGGGCTGCGCATCCTGGGCCGGATCAAAGCCGAGTACGGGCTATCGGTCATTACCGATGTGCATTCGCCGGAGCAGGCCGCTCCCGCCGCTGAGGTATGCGATGTCATCCAGCTTCCGGCCTTTCTGGCGCGGCAGACCGACCTTGTGGCGGCGATGGCGGCCACCGGCGCCGCCGTCAATATCAAGAAGCCGCAATTCCTGAGCCCGGCACAGATGAGCAACGTGGTCGAGAAATTCCGCGAGTGCGGCAATGACCGCCTGCTGCTGTGCGAGCGTGGTACCCTGCTGGGCTATGACAATCTTGTGGTCGATATGCTGGGTTTTGGCGTCATGCGCAAGGCCTGTGGCAACATTCCGCTGATTTTCGACGTCACACACGCCCTGCAGTGCAGAGACCCCATGGGCGCTGCCTCTGGCGGTCGGCGGTCGCAGGTCGCCGAGCTGGCGCGGGCGGGCCTTGCGGTCGGGCTTGCAGGACTTTTTCTGGAGGCGCACCCGAATCCTGATGTGGCACTGTGTGATGGGCCGAGTGCACTGCGGCTCGACTGCCTGGAAGACTTCCTGGCGCAGGTCAAAGCGATCGACGATGTGGTCAAGCAGCTGCCGCCGCTGAGCATCGACTGAAAACACCGGAGACACGGCATGAGCAAGATCAAGACTGTCCAGGGATTCGAGATCCTCGACTCCCGTGGCAACCCCACGGTGATGGCCGAGGTGGGACTGGAGGATGGCAGCCTCGGGGTCGCCTGCGCGCCCTCCGGAGCATCCACCGGTTCCCGGGAGGCGCTGGAGCTGCGCGACGGTGATGCGACGCGCTACCTTGGCAAGGGTGTGCTTTGTGCCGTGGCACATGTGAATGACAGCATCGCCAGCCTGCTGCATGGCGCCGATGCCCTTGCCCAGCGGGACATAGACCGGCGTATGGTGGAAGCGGATGGCACGCCCAACAAGGCGACCTTCGGTGCCAATGCCATTCTTGCCGTGTCTCTTGCCGCGGCAAAGGCCGCGGCAGTGTCGCAGCAGCTGCCACTTTATCGCCATATCGCCGCGCTCGCCGGTAATACCGCTTTGAGCATGCCCGTACCCATGATGAACATCCTTAACGGTGGCGAGCACGCAGACAACAACGTCGATATTCAGGAATTTATGGTTCAGCCGGTGGCAGCGGGCTCCTTTGCCGAGGCGCTGCGCACGGGCACGGAGATATTTCACCACCTGAAGAAAGTGCTGTCAGCCCGGGGACTCGCCACTGCGGTGGGCGATGAGGGGGGTTTCGCGCCGAGCCTGCCCAGCAACGCCGCGGCTCTGGAGGTTATCGCCGAGGCGGTGGCCAACGCCGGGTATCGCCTCGGCTCGGATATTACCCTGGCGCTTGACTGCGCCGCGTCCGAATTCTACCGGGATGGCCGCTACCGGCTGGTGGGAGAAGGCGTGGACTACGACAGCGCCGGTTTCGCCGATTACCTGTCGCAACTGGTTGACGCCCATCCGATTATGTCCATCGAGGATGGACTCGACGAGTCCGACTGGGATGGCTGGAAGCTGTTGACCCAAAAGCTGGGTGATCGCGTGCAGCTCGTGGGTGATGACCTGTTCGTCACCAATACCGAGATTCTGCGCCAGGGCATCGAGCGCGGGGTGGCCAATGCCATACTGATAAAATTCAACCAGATCGGCAGCCTCAGCGAGACGCTGGATGCCATCTCCATGGCTCGTGATGCCGGCTACCGTTCGGTGATTTCCCATCGCTCTGGTGAGACCGAGGACACGACGATTGCGGATCTCGCGGTGGCGACCGGAGCCGGCCAGATAAAAACCGGGTCCCTGTGCCGTTCCGATCGGGTGGCCAAATACAATCGTCTGTTGCGCATCGAGACGGAGCTCGGCGACCAGGCGCCTTACCGAGGCCGTATGGAATTTGCGCGCTAGTGGGCCGGATGGCCCACTAGTTCCCAATCGTGTTGCGCTGGCTGCTCGCTGTCCTCGTCGGTCTGCTGATTCTGCTGCAGTATCGATTATGGTTTGCCGATGGCAGCCTGGCGGAGCGAAAGCGGCTGCAGCAGCAGGTGGAATCCTCAGAGCGCGAGAACGCCCTGCTGCGCGAGCGCAACGATGCGCTGTCCCGCGAGGTGCTTGAACTGCAGTCGGGCAATGCCGTGGTTGAAGAGCGCGCCCGGGAAGAGCTGGGGCTGATCCGGGAGGGGGAGATTTTCTATCGCTTCGTGGAAGATAATGACCGGGAACGGCACAGCGCCGGGGAGAATCATCGGTGAACTGCTGGGGTGTCATTCCGGCAGCCGGGGTGGGTCGGCGCATGCAGGCCGACACGCCCAAACAATATCTTGTGGTGGCAGGCATGACACTGCTGGAGCACAGCCTGCAGACGCTCCTCGCCGATTCGAGAATCCGCTCCGTCAGTGTTGTTGTCAGGGCCGGTGACACGCTTGCCGCCGGGCTGAGTGCGCTCTCCGGTCATTCCCGGGTCAGTGTCGCGATTGGCGGGGCGGAGCGCTGCGATTCGGTAGCCGCCGGACTCGACGATCTGATCGCCCGTGGCGCTGATGATCAGGACTGGGTGCTGGTGCACGACGCGGCGCGGCCGTGCCTGCCACAGGAGGCTCTGGCAGCATTGATGGAGCAGGTGCTGTCCAGCGGCTGTGGCGGTATTCTCGCGCAACCGGTTCCCGACACAGTCAAGCGCGCAGTCGACAAGCGCGTTACACAGACCCTGGAACGTAGCGATCTGTGGCTGGCACAGACCCCACAGATGTTCCGCCTCGGTGAATTGCGCAGCGCCCTGTCGGCGGCGCGGAATGGCAAACTAAAGGTAACCGACGAGGCCTCTGCGATGGAGCTTTCAGGTGTTCCCGTACAGCTTATCAGGGGACCACGGCGTAACCTCAAGGTAACCGAGCCTGAGGATGTCGAGTTGGTGAGGTTCTATCTGGAAGCGGGGGTATAAGTCATGCGTATCGGCCACGGCTATGACGTGCATGCGTTTGCGGGTGGCGACCATGTGATGATCGGCGGTGTGCGCATAGCCTACAGCCGGGGGATTGCAGCCCACTCGGATGGCGATGTTCTGCTGCATGCGATCAGCGATGCGCTACTGGGCGCCGCTGCCGCAGGCGATATCGGGCATCATTTTCCCGATACCGATGCCGCCAATGCGGGTATTGACAGCCGTCTTATCCTACGGCGTGTCATGCAGGAGCTGCATGCGCGTGGCTGGTCGCTGTGCAATCTCGACGCTACGGTTATTGCGCAGGCACCGCGCATGGCGCCGCACATCGAGGCCATGCGCGCGTGTATCGCCAAGGACTGTGCGGTCGATGTGACGGCCGTAAACGTCAAGGCAACCACGACCGAGGGGCTCGGACCCATGGGGCGCGGAGAGGGAATCGCGGCCCACGCCGTGGTGTTACTGCAGCCTGCGACTGCGAACCAGAGCGAGTGACTTTTACCACCGCTTTTGTAAAGATGTCGCGCCGGGTGGTGTTCGGATCTTATCCCGGGCTGTTCCGCACAAACCAATTCGCTGATCATTAACAGCTGGTCGTTACCAACTGGTCATTAACAACTGGTCACTAACAACTGGTCACTAACAATAGGAGCTGAGTTGAATAGCCCGGATCTTGCCGGTATTGGCATGACCTCACAGCGCACCCGCGAGCGACTCGTTGAGCGTCTGCATGAGCGAGGCATCCGTAATCCGGATGTGCTGCAGGCGATACGCACCACACCACGGCATCTGTTTCTCGATGAAGCCATGGCGCATCGCGCCTATGAGGACACCGCTCTGCCCATCGGCTACCAGCAGACGCTGTCGCAACCCTACGTCGTGGCACGCATGACCGAGCTGCTGCTGGGTGGCGGGCCGCTCCATCGTGTGCTTGAGATCGGCAGCGGTTCGGGTTACCAGACGGCTATCCTCGCCCAGCTGGTCGGTGATGTGTTCGCGGTAGAGCGCATCAAACCGTTGCTGGATGCGTCACGGCGCCGCCTGCGTACGCTCAGATTGCGCAATGTCCGCTTCCGGCATGCCGATGGTGGGCTGGGCTGGCCGGAGCTGGCGCCCTTTGACGGAATTCTCGGCGCGGCGGCACCGGCAGAGGTACCGGCGGATCTGCTGGATCAGCTCGCGCCCGGCGGCCGTCTGGTCCTGCCGATAGGCTCCGAGGTTCAGCATCTTAACGTCATCACGCGCTCCGGGGAGGGTTTTACGACCGAGGTCGTTGAAGCGGTGCGCTTTGTGCCGCTGCGCTCGGGCGTACAGCGGTGATGACGGAGCGTGAGCCGATTCTGCGCGAGTACAGCGGGATCTACCTGCGAGGCGTGCTGATGGGTGCCGCTGATATCGTCCCGGGCGTGTCCGGCGGCACGATCGCATTCATTACCGGTATCTATGATCGCCTGATCCAGGCCATCAGTGCGGTAAATCATCGTGTTGTGCTGCTCATATTGCGAGGACAATGGCGTGCCGCCATCACCGCCGTCGATGGCGGCTTTCTGCTGACCCTGATGCTCGGCATTGCGACCAGCATCGCCGGTCTGGCTCATCTCATCTCCTGGCTTCTGGCCGCTTATCCGCTACTGGTCTGGGCGTTTTTTTTCGGCCTTATTGCGGGCTCGGCGCTGATATTGGTGCGCCATGTTTCGCAATGGAGGGCGGCGACCCTGGGCGCCCTCGCATTCGGTGTGCTGGTGGCGGCGGGCATCGCGCTTTTGCCGGCAACACAGCTGGGGGATGGCAACCTCGCGCTGTTTATTGCCGGCTTTATTGCCATCTGTGCGATGATCCTGCCCGGCATCTCCGGCAGTTTCATCCTGGTTCTGCTGGGTATGTACGCCCCGGTGCTGGCGGCGGTGGAGGACTTTGATCTTCTGGCCATGAGCATCCTGGCGGTCGGGGCGCTGTGCGGCCTGCTTGCGTTTTCCCGACTCCTGAATTGGCTGCTTACGTCATTCCATGCCGTTTGCATGGCGCTTCTCACCGGTTTTCTCATTGGGTCCCTGTTGGCTGTCTGGCCCTGGAAGGCGGCGCGCGACACCGCAGCTGGTGGCTCGGTGGCGGATGCCCCGGCGCTGGCGGGCAATGTGCTTCAGTGGCCCCTCAGCCCCATGACCTTTACGCAGGTTACGGGAGAGGCGCCGCAGATCCTGGCCTGCGTGCTGCTCGCGCTGGCAGGGCTGGCAGCGGTGTGGATGATAGAGCGTCGCTGGGGCGACGACGGGTCCTGAGGTATGTGCCATCCGCAGCGCTGCCTGGGGTCTTGCGGGGTGCTGCTGGTCTTCCTGGTCCTGTATGGCTGCGCCGTGAGCCCTCCCGCTCCGATAGAGGATCGTGCTTCGACACCCTCCCCCGGTGGACGTATTTACCGTGTGCAACCCGGGGACACGCTGTATTCTATTGCCTGGCGGTACGGACTGGATTATCCGCGTCTCGCTGCCGCCAACAGTATCGCACCGCCGTTCACAATCTATTTGGGTCAGCGACTCGAGCTGCGCGAGGCCGAAACTTCCCGCGTTTCTGACCCCCGGTCGACATCTGCAGGAAGACGACCGGAGCCGGTAGCGGCCAGTTCGCAGCGATCGTCGGCGCCACGCGAAAAGCCGCCGCCGGAAACGTCCCAATCGACCGCGACGGTCAGGCCGCCCCGACGTGCGGACACGCCCAGCCCGGATACCGCGGTCGACACCTGGCGCTGGCCGGCAGCCGGACCCGTTGTCAGGGGTTTTTCCAGTACTCTGCACAAGGGGATAGATATTGCGGGCGACACCGGCGATCCGGTGCTTGCGGTAGCCGCCGGACTTGTCGTCTACGCCGGGACCGGGATACCCGGGTACGGGCAGTTGCTTATCGTGCGGCACAATGCTCGTTACCTCAGTGCCTATGGCCACAATGATCGCCTGATCGTCGGGGAGGGCGACAATGTCAGCGCGGGCGAGAGAATCGCCACCCGCGGAAGCTCCGGGACCAACTCGGTCAAGCTGCATTTCGAAATCCGTGAAAACGGCAAGCCGATTGATCCTGCAAAGCTCCTGCCGCGTCGCTGATGCCGTTTTCGCGGCTTTAAAAAGGCGCACACACATGATGATCTGGCAGCGCTTGTCAGTCGACGCCGGCTTGGGTAATCTGAAACACAACCTTCCAATAAGAAAGCATCCGGTGTGGGTCGGAGGCTGGTCGACGGCGCGTATTATGACACGATCAAAGCGACTATCCGGGTCCTGCGAGAACCGGCGCAAACCACCCTCTGCAGAGCCATGTCTGACAGATCCGTCTGTGACAGAGTCCTCTCTGACAGAGCCTTTTCCGAGCGACGACACTGCGCCTGCTCGCAGTGATGTGCCATCCGGCGTCCTGAATGGCGATGGCATGGGTGATGCCACTGCAGTCAATGGCAAGGCCTGTGTCGATCGCAGTCTCGACGCCACGCAGCTCTACCTCAACGAGATCGGCTTCTCGCCGCTACTTTCTGCGGATGAGGAAAAATATTTTTCCCGGCTGGCTCTGGGGGGGGATGAGAAAGCCCGGCGGCGCATGATCGAAAGCAACCTCAGGCTGGTGGTAAAGATTGCCCGCCGCTATCTGCACCGCGGCCTGTCACTGCTGGACCTTATCGAGGAAGGTAACCTCGGGCTGATGCGCGCGGTGGAGAAGTTCGACCCGGAGCGGGGCTTTCGCTTCTCAACCTATGCGACCTGGTGGATTCGCCAGACAATGGAACGGGCGATCATGAATCAGACTCGCACCATCCGTCTGCCTATCCACGTGGTCAAGGAGCTCAATGTGTACCTGCGCGCGGCGCGGGAACTGACTCACCGGCTCGACCACGAGCCGAGTCCTGAAGAAATCGCCGAGATGCTCGACAAGCCCGCCGAGGAGGTGTCCCGGATGCTCGGGCTCAACGAGAAAATCACCTCCATGGATGCGCCCCTGGGTCCCGATTCGGACGGCTCGTTTGCCGATACCATCGCCGACGAGGCGGCCTGCGATCCCTCGGATATTCTGCAGGATCAGGATGTGATCGAAGGTGTAGTGCAATGGCTCGAGCAGTTGAGCGAGAAGCAACGTGAGGTCGTCGCACGGCGTTTCGGACTGCTTGGACATGAAATCGCCACGCTGGAGGAGGTGGGCCAGGAAATCGGTCTGACCCGCGAGCGGGTCAGACAGATACAGGTGGAGGCCCTTAAACGTCTCCGACGCATTATGGAACGTCAGGGGCTGTCAGTAGATACTCTGCTGCCTTGACCCGGCGCTGAAGCGGCATCAACGCTCCAGCAGCTTCAGCTTGTCTGGCTTGCCTGCCCACTCTTCCGCATCGGCCGGCGACTCTTTCATTTCAGTGATGTTGGGCCAGATCTCTGCCAGTTCCGCGTTGAGCTCCAGGAATACCTGTTGATCCTGGGGCAATTCGTCTTCAGAGAAGATGGCATCCACGGGGCATTCCGGCTCGCATAGCGCACAATCAATGCATTCATCGGGGTGGATTACCAGGAAATTGGGACCCTCGTAAAAACAATCGACCGGGCACACCTCCACACAATCGGTGTGCTTGCACTTGATGCAGTCTTCGCCCACTACAAATGTCATGCTTTTCTGCCTCTGCTCGGTCTTGACGTGAGGACCGCATTCTAGCGTCAAGTGTCAGGGTTGAGAAGGGGCTATTCCGCGTCGCGATGCAGCTCGTACAGTAAATCCAGTGCGGCCCGAGGGGTCAATTCGTCGGGATTTGTCTCGCGAATACGCACCAGCACAGGATGGTCCGCCGCCGTGAACAGTTCGCACTGTGCCGGTGCCGGGCTCTGTGGTCCCACCGGGGCGAGGTGCCCGTCACCGGCCTCGAGCTCGCGGAGTTTGCCGGCCGCCGCACTTATCACGGAAGCCGGTATCCCCGCGAGCCGCGCCACCTGCAGCCCAAAGCTCCGGTTGGCTGGACCGCGCTGTATCTTATGCAGGAACACGACATGATCACGATGCTCCGTCGCATCCAGGTGCACGTTGAGCATGCTGTTGCAGGTATCCGGCAGCGCCGTGAGTTCGAAGTAGTGCGTGGCGAAAAGTGTAAAAGCGCGAACGTTCCGCGCCAGGTATACGGCGGCGGCCCAGGCGAGGCTCAGGCCATCGAAAGTGCTGGTGCCGCGCCCGATCTCATCCATCAGGACCAGACTTCGGGGCGTGGCGTTATGCAGGATGTTCGCGGTCTCGGTCATTTCCACCATAAATGTGGAGCGCCCCCCCGCGAGGTCGTCAGATGCGCCGATGCGTGTGAAAATTCGGTCGAGGGGAGCCAGTGTGGTGGCGGCTGCAGGGACGAAGCTGCCCACGTGCGCCAGTAGCGCGATAACGGCGTTCTGACGCATGTAGGTTGATTTGCCGCCCATGTTGGGTCCGGTAATCAGCAGCATGCGACAGCTGTCGTCCAGTTCGGTGTCATTGGCGATGAAGGGCTCATCCATGACCTGCTCCACGACCAGGTGGCGGCCCTCGTGCACGCTGAAAGCGGGTTCGCTGCAGAAGTCGGGTCGGCACAGTTGCAGGCGGTCGGCGCGCTCTGCAAGCGTGGACAGCACATCGAGTTCGGCAAGCGCTGCAGCCGTGGCCCTGAGTGGCTCCAGCTCGTTATTCAGCTTGTCCAGCAGGATTTCATACAGCTGTTTTTCCCGTGCCAGTGCCCGGCTTTTGCTCGACAGCGCACGGTCTTCGAATTCCTTCAGCTCGGGTGTGATGAAGCGCTCGGTGTTTTTCAGGGTCTGGCGGCGCGTGTAGTGTGTGGGGGCCCGTTCGGACTGGTTGCGACTGATCTCGATATAGTAGCCGTGCACCCGGTTATAGCCGACCTTGAGCGTCGACAGACCACTGGCAGCGCGCTCGCGCTGTTCGATATCGAGCAGAAAATCGCCGGCGTTGCTGCTGATGCGGCGCAGGTCATCCAGCTCTGCGTCATAGCCGTCTGCAATCACGCCACCGTCGCGGATAACCACTGGCGGATTCTCTATCAGCGCGGCGTCGAGCTCCGTCATCAGCCGGGGGTAGTCTGACAGATCTATGGCCAGCTCCCCGAGGCGCTCGCCTCGCTGCGCCGGCATGGCATCGTGCAGCGCAGGCAGACTGGACAGTGTTATCAGCAGCCTTGTCAGGTCCCGTGGCCGGGCGGAGCGCAGCGCAATGCGAGTCAGGATGCGCTCCACGTCGCCCACGGGCCTGAGTGCGTCGCGCAGCCGCTGCATATCCATGGCGGCAAGCAGCCCGGCGATGGCATCCTGGCGCGACTGCAGGATTCTCAGGTCTGTCAGCGGACAGTGCAGCCAGCGCCGCAGCATGCGACTGCCCATGGGTGTGCGGCAGCGGTCCATGACCCAGAGCAGTGTATGGTCCTCTCCACCCGCCAGGTTGCGATCGATTTCGAGATTGCGTCGGGTGGCCGCATCCATGGCCACGCTGTCGCTGCGACGTTCAACCCCGATCGCCGCGATGTGCGGCAGGGCAGAGCGCTGCGTGTCCCTGGCGTACTGCAGCAGGCACCCGGCAGCCGCGATGCCCAGGGGCATGTCTTCACAGCCAAAACCCTGCAGGTCACGTGTCTGGAACTGCTCGTTGAGCGCCCGCCGGGCGGATTCGACGTCAAACGCCCATCCCGGCTGCCGACGCGCGCCGGGGCGCTGTTTCAGCGCACCGTGCTGTAGCTCCTCGTGATAGAGAACCTCGGCGGGGTCGAGGCGTTCCAGCTCGCCGAGCAGCGCCTCATCGCTATCGGCCAGCAATAAACGGAATCGGCCACTGCCAAGGTCAAGATAGGCAATACCGTAACTGCCTGCCGAGGCGGTGACCGCCAGCAGAAGTTGTTCCCGTCGCGAGTCCAGGAGCGCTTCGTCGCTCAGCGTACCCGGGGTCACAATGCGTACGACGCGGCGCTCGACCGGGCCCTTGCTGGTAGCCGGATCGCCTATCTGCTCGGCAATGGCAACCGAGTGTCCGCCGCGCACCAGGCGGGCCAGGTAACTCTCGGCGGCGTGGTAGGGCACGCCGGCCATGGGTATGGATTCTCCGGCGGACTTGCCGCGGGCGGTGAGTGTAATATCCAGCAGCTCCGCCGCGCGGCGGGCGTCATCGTAGAACAGTTCGTAGAAGTCGCCCATGCGATAGAACACCAGCTCAGCGGGGTGTTCACGCTTGATGCGAAAATACTGCTGCATCATTGGTGTGTGGCTGGCGTCCTGATTCACGCTGCTGCTCTCTTGGGAAACGGGTGTGGCGCCCGGGCCGCGCATGATATCGGATGCAGGGGCCGAGGTGACAGGGGTCTTCCGTTTAATGCCCTCTTTGTCGACAGGCTCCGGCCGTTATGCTTAGATCATCTGTTAAGCGTAAAACAATAAACGCAAGGAGCCTTTTTAATGCCGACAGATTCCGAAAGCCGCGATACACCGGATGCGCCTGCCGCGGACTGCAGCTGGGGCAACGACACCGAGAAATTGCGCGTGGTCGCGAAGCGGACACGCAGGCGTCTGGCTATCACACTGGTCACGATTGCCTGTTACTCCGCGTTCGTTGTCAACTGGATGGCCGTGGGCAGCAGTCTGCGGCAGCCCCTGGGTGGGCATCCTGCGACCGGCTCGCTACTGATGTTTGCCGGGCTGATCGTGCTGTTTTTACTGATGGAGCTGGGCTTCCTGCTGAGTTATCTGAGATCCCGGGGGCGCGGAGCAAATGCCTGATAGCGGTATGCGAAAATGGGGCCCGCTGTTGGCAGTCTGCTGCAGCAACGCCGGTGCTGCAGATTCGGAGGCTCCCGTGCGCGGCGTCGATCCGATCGCAATCGGTATTTTCCTGCTGTTCGTGCTGGTCACACTGTACATCAGTTTCTGGGCTTCCCGGCGCACTCACAGCAGCAGCGATTTCTACACCGCCGGAGGCAAGATCAGCGGCCTTCAGAACGGCACCGCGATTGCCGGGGACTTCATGTCCGCGGCATCCTTCCTGGGCATTACAGGTCTGATTTTCCTCGGCGGTTTTGATGGTCTTGTGCTGGCCATCGGTGCGTTCACCGCGTGGCCCCTGCTGCTGTTCCTGTTTGCCCGACGCGTACGCAATCTTGGCAGCTTCACCTTTGTCGATGTTATCTCGCAGCGACTGGAGCGCACGCGAATCCGTGTGGTTGCGATCGGCGGCACGATCGTCGTGGTGCTGCTGTACCTGATTGCGCAGATGGTCGGGGCCGGCAAGCTGATAGAGCTGCTGTTCGGTTTGCCTTATGAGGTGGCGGTATTTTCGGTAGCGGCTCTCGTTCTTGTGTATGTGACCTTCGGCGGTATGCTGGCCACCACCTGGGTGCAGATCATCAAGGCGATACTGCTGACGTTGGGTGTGACCATTGTCGCGTTTCTCGTGTTGGCCGAGAGCGGATTCAGCCTGGGTGCGCTGTTCCGCCTGGCGATCGAGCAGCACCCGCGGCAGGAGGCGATCATGGCGCCGGGCGTTCTCTTCCAGGATCCGGTGCAGGTCGCCACGATCATGATTTCCATGTTGTTCGGTACCCTGGGCCTGCCACACATCCTGATGCGTCTGTTCACGGTTCCCGATATGGTTGAGGCGAAGAAGTCAGCCTTTTACGCCTCGCTGTTCATGGGCTACTTCTACCTGGCACTGGTCGTCATCGGCTTTGGCGCAGTTGCCTACGTCTATGGCAACCCGGTCTTCTACGATGCCGAGGGCGGCCTGCTGGGTGGCAACAACATGGCCGCCATACATCTGTCTACCGCGATGGGCGGTGATATTCTTACCGGC
>JBHEPQ010000248.1:0-5646 GCA_046260215.1 Chromatocurvus sp. | reverse complement strand
ACTTGTCCTTTTCCGTCTCGTAGCGCTCTCTCGCAAGGGGTTCGAAATCAGGCTCCTTGATTTCATCCTTTACCAGTTTATTGAACATGTATTTTTCTTTCTTTTGCAGGAGTTCAAATTGAAGTTCCCAATAGTCCCCGTCATCCTCCTCCATTGTATCGGCAAGAGATGCCAGCTTGCGGGCTGAGATCAACTGAGTTAGCAGCTCAAAGCGATCCCCCACATCATTTGCTGCACGCAACCTGATCTTCTCGGGCAATGAAGCGAGCACTGCTTCAAACTCCTCGCGTGTTATCCCCACCCCCTCATCAGAGACAATAACGCTCTGAGCGAAGGTAATTGGAGTGAAGAAAAAACCGAGCAAAACTAGAAAAACAAGTCGAGAGGGCATTAGTGCTCCATTATTTCGTGACTAAATAACAAAAAAACCGGCGCCCTGAAGACGCCGGCTTCTCTTTTAAACCTTGCGACTGCGCTTTAGTGCGCAGTCGCAAAGAGTCTTAGTTGGCAGACGTGAAGCTATGCGCCACGATGCGGCCGTAAGACGCATCAGGGTTCGCAGCGACCTGACGTGCCCAAGCGGCAAAGCCGATCATAGGAACGTTCGTGCCAGTAACACCTGTCGAGGCGCAGGTCATTTCGAGTTCCGCACCGGCAGCGGCGCTGTAACCTGAACCGTCTATTTCGTTACCGGTTTCCCAGTTACATACCGCGGAAGTACCACCCAGGTAAGTTTCAGCAGGATCCACTGAAAGAGACAACCAACCAAATGGCTGCTCAAGGTCTGCACTCACATCTACGTCGGTGACACCCAAAACGCTGTTGCCGCCGAAGCTAATTACGTTCACTTCCTTGGCCAGTGCCAGACGCGCAACGGATCCGGGCGGTGAAGGAGATACCACGAGGTCCCCTTCTGGATCTGTGGGTGCCAGTTCCTCACGGTTGTATGGAGAAATTGTCGCCTCTACCGGAATGTCACGATTGTCACATCCCACCGCTGTGCCGGTACCGCGGTCGCAATCTTCATCTTCATCATCCAAAGCTGCGATATAATCCGGAATATCAAACATTGTGTACTGACCGGGCATAGTAACAACCCAATCGAGAGCTGCACCATTAGCCGTGTTTGCTGTCCACTCGTTGATCAAGTTGGCCACACCGAGAACGTTGCCACTACGCAGGGATACAAACTTGCCACGCTCAGCTTCACTTCCGGCAGTAGGAACGCCACCATCCAGGTCAGGGAAGTCAAAACCGTCGAGGTCGCCCGACAAATAGCCATACTGCTGGTTGCTGATCTGCGGGAAGTCAAGGAAATCCTGAATGTGGACGGCATTGTCACCAAATTCGATGCCAGAGTCATTATCGCGAATGAAGTAAGACACCTTCAGAGCGTTCCCTGAATTGGTGTAAGTGTTAGGACCCGTTTCTGAAACGTCCTCGGTGCCTACCTGGTAAGTGGTAGAGTTATTAACCACACCACGGGCTTCACTGCCAACTGTGTCATCGCCATCGGCAAAGAAGTTTGAGCGAACCGCAGCACAATCAACCGGAGTGCCTGCCTTGTGCTTGGCGGCGCCATAAATCGGCTGCTCATCGTCGGCAGCGCCCATGGCAATGATTTCTACGTAACCAGTCTCCGCGTCTTCACGATAGATATCAGGCATCGTGAGCTTGCCGTCAGCGGCAGCAGGTACGGTGCAGGTAGTGTCGTTCGCCTGCCATGCAATGGTGCCATCGTCGTCAGAAATGAAGCCTGCATAGACATCCTGTGGCGACATCACGACGTTGAAGTCGAGTGCGTCCAACGAGTCGGTAGCACGACGGAAACGGAACTTGACGACCTGCGTCTGATCGCTGGTGTTCACAATGTGAATGCCAGTAACCCAGTTATCAAGCGTAGTGTAGTAAGGAACAAGTGCCAGATCGCCCAAAGCATTGTTTGCTACGACTTGCGCAGAGGCGACATTCGCATAACCCGCGGTCGCCGCTGCGACTGCAGTGGCAATACCCAAGGGCTTGAAAGTATTTCTCATGAGGAGACTCCTAATGTTTTTTGAACACAACCAAATGGTTAAATGCTAGCGCTATTATTGCTAGCTGCAGCCAGCTGTCAACCCGCTGCCATTGCCGCACTCATGCGCTGAACCACCACTGCCCGTCGACAAATACCCATTTCTCGACTTGCTTTTTTGGTATCGCGCCAAGTGCTGCTGAGGCCGCTGAAGTATGTTTGACGGGTTTGGACATGACCCTTGCCGCCACACTCGCTACAGCTGCATCAGCATCATAGGTAAGGAATTCAACACCTGTCAACTCCCATTCAACCATGTAGGAAAATTTCTTTTCGTACAAAGTCTTGGAGAAAACTTCTCTGTAGGCAGGTGAAGTAAATTCATAGGCGGCGCCGAAGTCGCGCTGCTCCAGGGCACGCCAGCGTGATTCAACGCGTTCGAGCAGGCGGGCCTGCTCGGCATCGGTCATGCGTGGTGCACTGGCACAGCCCGCCAACACCGCTACCACAAGCACTGTTGCCAGTGCTGAGAAGCGTGCCGCCGATCTACCCAAGCTACTGTTTTGCATCATCTTTACTGCTCAACCTCTGGTATTCCCGTGGCCCGGTAAAGGCCCTGTTTCCTTGCCGCGTTGCTGTGGCCGCCGCACCTTTTGGGTGCATTAACTGCAGCAACATCCTGTTCGACCCCAACCTGCAGGGGCGGCGAGGGTAACATGGCTCCCCGCTTTCGCGGGAGATGCCGCCGGCATTTAGCCGTGACATCTACCGTGCTCACCCTTGATATCGTCTCAGCGCGGGATTTATTCCGCGAATCGACTGTTAAAATTACCGGAGATAAACCCCGGTCGGGGCGATTCCGGGACGATCAGGGCTGCCTTACGGAGCTTTCCGGTCGTACCCAGGCCCCTCACTTCGCGTTATTTCACCGGCGCCGGCTGAGAATCGGTATCAATCAACTCCATGAAGCGGATCTGCGAACGCATATCCTTGCTCACCTCGCGCAGTTCATCCTCATTGAAGATGGCCCGGGGCGTGATAATAACCAGAAGCTCTGTGCGGGTGTTGTCCCGCGAGCGGGAACCGAACAGGTTCCCCAGCACTGGAATGTCGCGGATCAGCGGCACACCGGACCCAGAGCGGCTGGCATTCTCCCTTATCAGTCCCCCAAGCACCACGGACTCGGAGGAGCGCACGGCGACGCGGCTGCGTATGGCCCGGTTGAGAAACGTCCGCTGGCCGGTGGCATCGTCCACGTTGCCGACATCGGTGACCGACTGCTGCACATCCATGGTGATGAGGCCGCCGGCGTTGACCGATGGGGTTACCACCAGGCTCACGCCCGTGTCGCGGAAGGTAATGTTCTGCACCGAGTTGCCGCCAATGCCGATGGTCTGCCCCTGCAGCACCGGCACCTGGTCGCCCACCTGAATTTCCGCGGTGTAGTTATCCAGCACCATTATGGAGGGCGTGGAAATGACGTTGAGCAGCGAATCCTGGCTGAGGGCATTGAGTACGGCGGAGATATCGCCAATACCGTTGGTAACGGTATAGCTGAATCCCGGGGAGCGTGCGGTAGGATTGCCTGACTGGCCCGCCAGGCTGCCGCGGCCGTCATAGCCGCCGTCAATACCGTTCTTGAACACCCACTCCAGGCCGTAGCGCAGCTCGTCGGTGAGGGTGACCTCCATAATGCTGGCCTCGATAATGACCTGGGTGGCCACGGTGTCGAGCTGCTTCAGGGCATCCTCGATAATCTCGTATTGCTGTCCGGTGGCGTAGATCATAAGGGAATTGTTCACCTCGTCCGCCACCACGCGCACATCGGCCAGGCTGCGTGTGCCCTGCTCGTCGCTGCCACCCATGTCGGTCGCCGTCATGCCGCCGGCTGCGCCGCCCGCTCCCACGCCACCGGCCCCCGCACCACCGCCGAACGCAGCCGCGCCGCTGGTGCTGCTGTTGTTACTGCTACCGCCGCCGCTACGTCGCGACGATGCGCCGCTGCCAATGCTGGAGGCACCCCCTGAACTGCCGCTGGCACCAAATCCCGAGGCTGACCCACTGCCGGAACCGAAGCCCCCGCTGCTGCTGGAGCCAGAGCCAAAAGACTCCGGCGACATGCCCGGCGCCACGCCGCGCTCAACGCCCGACCCACCGGCACTGCGATTGCGATCAACCGCGCCGACCGAGGCCTGCCCCCCGGAACCGCCGGAATAAATGCTGTTCAGCAGCTGCGACAGGCGCTCTGCCGTGGTGTTCTGCACCGGATACACATGCAGGCGCTTCTCGAACTTCTCGTCGGGGCGGATATCAAAACGCTCAATCCACTCCTTCACCGTATTGAGGTAATGCTCGCGCGGGGTGATCGCCAGCACGCTGTTCAGGCGTTCCATGGGCAGCACGCGTACCAGGCGGGTAATGTCACCGCCATCGCTGCCGGCGGCCGCCAGCAGCTCGTTAACAGCCTGGGTTGTCTCCATTACGCTGGCGTTTTCCAGCGGAAACAGGCCCACCGACATGCCTTTCAGCATATCGACATCAAAGGTGCTGACAATATCCAGCCAGCCTGTGAGCTGGGCACGGGTACCCGCCAGCATGATCAGGTTGCGCGCATTGTCAATGCGCACCAGTGACGAAGACTCGGCCACGGGCTCAAGAATATCGGCCATGGCCGAGGCGCTGATGTACTGCAGTGGAACAATAATGGTGCTGTAGCCGGCGTATTCATCGGCCGCGCTGGTGACCTGGGGGTCCAGACGCATGGCCTGCTGGGACCCGGTCACCATGTAGCGGCCGTCGCGACCCCGTATCAGCAGCGCGTTGTGCGCCTTGAGCAGGGATTCCAGCACGCCGAGCAGCTCATCCCTGGGGATGGGCGTACGCGTGCGCAGGGTAACCTTACCCTGCACCGGGTGGTCAATGAGGTAATCGAGCTCGAGAATATCCCCCATTATGGCCTGCACGATCTCATCCAGCGGTGCCTGCTCGAAATTGAGGCTGACATCGTCGCCGACGAAGCGCACCGGGTCCGACGGCTGCGGCAGTCGCACCTGGGGGCCCGTTCCCGGGTAGAGTCTGGGCTTGCTACGCTCGCTGCTTCGCCGCTCCTCCGCCAGGGCCTGCGCGGTAGCCGACAGTTCGCGCTCGGCATCCACCACCCGCGCCGTCTCGCTCGCCTCTGAGTCCTCACCGGGCAGCGCCATTTGCGGTTGTTCGCCGCCTCCTGCGGCACAGCCCGCCAGCGCCAGGCACAGTGCCGTGACTAGTGTTTTCTGCAACATGGCATTCCCAATGGTGTTTATTGCGTTTATCGGCATTCTGTTGTCGTTATCCGCCGCGCCGGCTGGGTCCGCCCAGCGTGAGCTGCGGCTCTTCCTCGTCGGCAGCCCCCGCGCCTCCGGCGGACTGCCCGGCACCCGGCGGTATCACGTCGCCCGCGGCGTCCACCGGCAGCGGGATTACCCGCGGCAGGAGTTCGCGCTCATCGCGCGCGCCGCCGCTCACGAAGACAGCGCGGTTGGCGGCAACTTCCTGCAGCTGCCAGTCCTGCACGCGATCGCCCACCGCAATGCGCTCCTGACTGCCCTTTACGGCAACAATGGCGCCGCCGGACCTGCCGCTGCCGAACACGC
>JBHEPQ010000245.1:0-3431 GCA_046260215.1 Chromatocurvus sp. | reverse complement strand
GCAATGATGTTACCGACCGCGTCGCCTGCTGCTGCCACCGCGTCGAAGCCCGCCATGATCACCGCGACGGATTCTGGCAAGGGCAGCAGTTTCACCGTGATTTCCACTACGACACCCAGCAGGCCCTCAGAACCGATCATTAGCGCGAGCAGGTCCGGGCCCGGCGTGTCGAGGCCACTGCCGCCGAGTGTGAGGATCTCGCCCTCGGCAGTGATCATGGTCAAGGCCATGACATTATGCACGGTGAGGCCATACTTCAGGCAGTGCACGCCGCCGGCATTCTCGGCAACGTTGCCACCGATAGAGCAGGCGATCTGGGATGAGGGGTCCGGCGCATAAAAAAGGCCGTGCGCGGCGACGGCCTCCGAGATCGATAGATTGGTGACCCCGGGCTGCACCCGGGCGCTGCGGTTGGGCACATCGATAGCGACAATGCGGTCGAGGCCCGCCAGGCTTAGCACGACGCCTTCAGGGTGGGGCATGGCACCGGCCGACAACCCTGTACCCGAGCCGCGGGGTACCACCGGAACGTCAAGGCGGTGGCACAGCGACATGATTGCGGCTACCTCGCCGGCATCCCGGGGCATCACGACCGCGAGCGGCAACTCGCAATACAGCGGCAGGCCATCACATTCCCAGGCGCGCAGGGAAGTTGCATCGGTGATCACGGCCTGTGTTGGCAACACCTTTCTCAGGCCGTCCAGCAGTGCACGCACATCGATGTCCGGCTTGCGTTTCGTTTCTGTCAATCCACTCGCTCCTGTGCCGCGGGTCGTCGCCCGTGCGCCCGATATTACGTCAGCATGCGCTGCGGTGATACGCTGTTCCGCTCGAGCTGGCGTGTGAGGCATTTGCACGTGCCGCTCCCCAAGCCGTCCTATGGTAGAGGTCTATCAATGAAGAACCCACTGTCCCGCTACGTCTGCTCACTGGTTCTGGGCTGCGCGTTTGCTGCCAGCGCCATCGCCGACACCATCGCCAACCCCGCGCTGGACGCGCGTGAGCGCGATATTGTCGAAGCCGTGTCGGCCAGGCACACACAGGCGATTGCATTGCTCAGGGCATCGGTCGAGATCAACAGCGGCACCATGAACCTGGACGGCGTGAGGCGGGTCGGCGAAATGCTGGCAGAAGAGTTCCGTGACATCGGCTTCAGCACTGAATGGGTCGACGGCTCCGCGTTCAATCGGGCGGGCCATCTGGTTGCCAGCGGGGGTTCCGAGGGTCCGCGCGTGTTGCTGATCGGCCATCTCGATACGGTTTTTCCGTTGGATGCCAGTTTCCAGGAATGGACGGAGCTCGAGGACGGACGCGTGCGTGCACCCGGTATCACGGACATGAAGGGCGGTAACGTGATCATGCTGGAGGCCCTGCGCGCCCTGCAGCAGGTCGGTGCACTCGACGGGCTGCAGGTGCGTGCGGTGCTGACCGGTGATGAAGAGGATCGCGGCCGGCCTCTCAACCTTGCCAACAGGGCGCTGGAAGATGCCGCAAAATGGGCCGACTATGCCATCGGTTTTGAAGATGGCGATGGCGATGCCGCAACGGCAGTGATCGCCCGGCGTGGTTCCAGCAGCTGGCAGCTTTCTACCCGGGGTCGTCCGGCCCACTCGTCGCAGATTTTTCGAGAGGATATCGGCGATGGCGCCGCCTTCGAGATGGCGCGCATCCTCAATGCGTGGCGAGAGGCGCTTTCCATTGAGGAAAACCTGACCTTCAATCCGGGGCTGGTCATGGCCGGTACGGACATCCGGCACGACACCGCGAACACCCGGGGCGAAGCCTTCGGCAAAGGCAACGTCATCGCCCAGACCGCGGTAGCGACGGGCGGCATCCGCGCATTGTCACCGCAGCAGCTCGACCGGGCGGTTTCCGTGATGCGCGAAATTGCATCCAATAATCTCAACGGCACGCAGGCAGAATTTGTTTTCGATCCGGGCTATCCACCCATGCCGCCCAGCGATGCCAATCAGGGACTGCTGGCGCTGTACAGCGCTGCCAGTGGAGCGCTGGGGCTGGGTGGGGTGCGGGCAGTCAACCCACGACTGGCGGGTGCCGCCGACGTCTCTTTCACAGCGCCCTACGTGCGGGCAGCGCTGGACGGTATCGGCATGATGGGCAGTGGTGGCCATACCGTTGACGAGGCGGCGGAGCTCACTACACTCCTCACCCAGTCGCAGCGGGCAGCGCTGTTTCTGTACCGGTTGTCGAACAGTCCGGACGCGTTTCCGTCGGCCCCGGCGCAATAAGTAACTCGTCGGTGTTGCCGGCGGGGGCCAGTGCACGAACCAGACACAGTTCTCCGGTTGCATCTTCTATGAGTGCAGAGCAGCTCTCCACCCAGTCGCCGTCATTGCAGTACAGCGTTCCGTCGTAGTCCTGCACCACGGGATGGTGCAGATGACCACAGACAATGCCGTCGACGCCTCTGCTGCGCGCTAGACTGACCGCAGCCAGCTGATACGCCTGTATGGCTCTGTCAGCCTGCGATAGATTGACTTTTATCCATTTTGCCAGTGACCAATAGGGCTTGCCGGCCCGCTCCCTCACGTTGTTGATATGCCGGTTGACCCACATGAGGAGGTTATAGCCGACATCACCCATAATACGGTTGAGGCGGCTATAGCGCACCGCATAATCCAGTTCATCACCGTGGGTGACCAGTAGTCGCACGCCGGCTGCGGTGGTATGAATGGCACGACGCCGCACCCGGATATTGCCGAAGCGGCTGCCGCAGAAGTCGCGCAGGGTCTGATCGTGATTTCCCGGGATATAGGTAATGCGTACACCCTGGCGGGAAAGTTTCAGCAGCTTGCGCACCACGCGATTGTGGCTTTCGGGCCAGTGCACCCGCCGCTGCATTGCCCAAAGGTCAACAATATCGCCCACGAGGTACAGGCGCTCACAGTGCAAACGATCGAGAAATGCCAGCAGCGCCTCCGCCTTACAGTGCACGCTGCCGAGGTGCACGTCCGATAGCCATACTGTCTGGCATTCCAGGTTTCCATCCACCGGCAGGGCCTGCATGGCGTCTCCGTTAAGTCAGGTAGCGTTGCCGCTTGCGCGGGGTCAGTTGCTCGAGGTCGGCGATGACAAAGCTGTCCACGCAGTCACCGAAGTGGGTATCGACGTTGAACGCGCTGAACGAAACGCCGCCGGCGCACATCGCCTGAGCGTAGTGCTTGTACAGTGTGGGAACCGGCAGGCCATGCGCAGCGAGCCGTATTTTGAGCGTGCGGAAGTCTGCCTCCGGGTCATCGCCCAAGAAGCCTTCGCGGGCTTTTGCAACGATATCGTCAGCGAGCATTAGAGGATTGCGCGCGCGGATGCCCAGTTCGGGTGCTGCAAAGTAGTGGCTGTAGTAGCCCGTCAACAGGGCCGTGCCGTCACTGCCGTAGTGGCGGCTGATGGACGCCGGCCCGAACAGGTAG
>JBHEPQ010000242.1:0-3719 GCA_046260215.1 Chromatocurvus sp. | reverse complement strand
TGAGTACGCCAACGTCCGGTCAGTGAAGTGGTATAACGAACATAGTTCCTGCGATGGGAGCGGGAGCTTGTTCGACCAATCGCCCGGGAACCGCTGTGAGTCAGGCGATGATTACGAGGACGGCAAGCAGACCACCGGACTCTACTATGAGTGGATCGATTCGGAAAGCATGCTTGCGATGTACCTGGAGGCGCCGCTGTCCTCGAAGAATATGCTCTGGACGGACGGCTCCGATTCAGGGCTGGTTGATGAAATTGAGGAGATGTATGGCGAAGGCGGCCTCGACTTTTACAAGATGACCCGAAGTGAGTATTTGGAGGCCTTCAATGGGGATGGTGATACTATTCTCACAGCGAATCTGGCGAAGGACGGGTTCTGGGATAGTCAAAACGCAGGGAGTAGTCCTGGTGACGGCAGCGGCACTGTCTTTGTGCCGGATGATGACGACTACGGCAACGTAACAACTTCGCTCAGCAGCGTAACAATAGAAGACTACGCAGATTCGGTGTCTTATGTTACCTCCGTCGACAGAGAAGTTGGCCTCAGATGCACCGAAGCCAAGTGTGAACGGCGCGATGTTCCCATGGGTTACGAGTTTAAGTTCAGCGGTTTCTCAGACAGAGATTCGGCAGTTGCCTATGCGATGTCCATCACCGACGTCGAGTACCACCTGTCACCCCAGGGGTTCGGAGATGGTCCTATCTGCAATGGCCCCGACTGCAATCCGTCGCCGCCTCCGAGCGCTGTACCTGAGCCGTCCGTCCTTGCGCTGATGGCGATGGGATTGTTTGTCGGACGCCGCCGGCTGTTGCAGCGCCGTAGCTGAAGGTCTTGGAAGTGCTACATCGCCCTGCCTGAACGGGGCTTCTTCAGGGACCCTTGCCGGTCCCTTTTTGTTTTCCCGGCGAAGCTGGCAAACCCAGCTAAACTGGCCTTCTGGGATCAAGCGGCGTCTATTTGACTTGAGGGGAAGACAATCAGACTGGTAAGGGCGTCACTGACCAGCGGTAAGTCTCCAAAGCGTCGGCCGGAAATAAGGCCACAGTATTGAGGAAGTTCCGGTCCGTGAAGCCGCCATCAATTTATGAGCCGCGCCTGAGAGCGTTTACTGGGCATTTCAACGGATCGGGCCGGGGAGAGCCGCCCCGCAGGGTCGCGGCAATATTACTCCGAGTATAAGTTGGCTTGAAATCAGGAGGGAAGGTGGTAGCTACGGCTGGACTTGACGGCCCGGCGCTCCGGCCAGCGACCCCAGCATTATGAATCGTGCTGGAAACTTTTTAACTGGTTGATTTAATTACTTAAACGTGAGCATCCACAGCATATTTTGCATCACAGAGCACAACGAATCACAACAAGTCCCGCAAAAGCCCCGCAGATTTCTGCCGGACTGTTGGGCAGTCACACGACGTACAGATACTGGACTATCCCAGATAGAGGTGAAAGCAGTGGACAGGCAACTAAAACATCCGGTCCATCGCGACATCGGCAGTTGATTGATAGGTGATTCGTATAGCTGCAGCGGGCGCGATCCGAGGATCGTGTTCATGAACGGCAGGTAGGTGAAGGCCAGTTGCCCGAGAACGACCGCGGCTAGCCCGATCAGCACGGCATTAGTGCCCTTCACGCCGGTCAGCGTGAAGGACGTCATTTGCAGATAGCGTACGCTGAACAGATAGAAGATTTCGAGCACCACAAGCATGTTCACCACCATGGTACGCGCCGTCTCCAGATCGCGGCCCCGATCGAGTGCCCAGAAGTACACGCCTAGCGAGATCCCGGCGAACAGGAAGGAAACGAACAAGATACGCCAGAGGATGAGGGGAGTCAGCAACCCCGCGTCCGGACGGCGGGGTTTGCGTCGCATCACGCCTGGTTCGGAGGGGCTCGTGGGACGTTCGCCGAGGCCGAGCTGATGTGCAATTGCGCTGGCCGTGGCCACTCGGCTCGCTCGTTCCCGGGGTCCAAGGCAGCCTTTATGGCGAGCGTGACAAGGGCGCCCTCCATTGGGTCGCCCTCGACATGCCATGCACCGCTGTCAACGCGCAGGCTCGCATCGTTGCAGAGCAGGCCCGCGCGGATCAGCGATAGAATGGTGGCATGCCTCCCGGGTGCGCGAGATCCGCTGTCTTTGAATAGCCGGTGGCGGCCGGGATCATATTTTCAGGGATGCGGTCGAATGCGACCACCTTGTCGTTGACATAATAGCCGATTGGGGCGATCAGCGCCGGCACCGCGGTCAGGTTGAACCCAGCGCCAGCGAGGACGAAGAAGCCGACCTGGGGGCCCGGGTCGGGCTTCTGACCCTTAACGGCGACTACCCTGCGGAGAGCGCGCGGCCATCCTGTCTCTGCCGTAACGAATGATCATGCCGCATTGTCGGGCGCGGTGGGCGCGCAATCAATCAGCAGATCGCAGGTAGCTTCATTCAGGAGGTGGCTGGCAACACTGCCGAGAAGTACCCGCATCAATGGATGTCTTTGCTCCGCGCCCAGCGACATGAGCTCCGTGTTAAGGGAGCGCGACAGCTTCACAAGCGTCGATACCGGTTCGCCCGTCAGTACGCTAGTGTCGATTCCTGACGCCGCCGACGTAATGCGCGTCGCCAGTGCGGCGAGCCGTTTCTCTGCCGTCGTCTTCCGGGATTTATGAAAGGTGTCGATGCCACGCTGCCCTGCACCCGAGGTGATGAGCGCCTGCTCGAACTGGATAGGCACGTGCAACACATGCACCAGGCTCAGCGTAATGTCGTCGCCCAGCGTCGCCGCCACCGCGGCGGCCGCCTCTGACCCGGGCGAAAAGTCCACTGCGGCCAGGATGCGGCGATAGCGCTCTGTGCCGGCGCGCTTGACGACAAGCACAGGCGCCACCGCCATCTGTATGACTCTTTCTGTGGTAGAGCCCATGATGCGCGCGCGAAGCGGGGACTGTTCGTTAACACCCATAATGATCAGGTCGGCGCTCAGGGTGCCAGCTACATCGGCTATCGCAAAGGCCGGGGCACCGGGCGTGATGCGGACATCTATTGCGATATCCGGGTATGAGGCCACCAGGGCGTCAACGGCGCGTCCGGCATTCTGCAGCAAATGGTCCTCTACGGCGCCACGCGACGCGGACTGCAACTCATCGGCAGCCTGCATCAGCCCTTCGGGAACCACGTGAAGCAGGGTGAGCGACGCGTTGCACAGCAGGGCGAGATCAATTGCCCGGCGAATGACGTCATCCGCTCTCGGGCCCTCAGGTTCAACTGCTACAAGAAATGTTTTCTGCATATCCATGCCGTTACCACGCTTTTACAGCCGCGGCGTAGACTACCGCATACGCTGTATCGCGCGTCCTCAACAGTTCAGACCTCGCTACGCCGGCGACGCCATCGCCGCCGCGCAGCACCGCACGTGCCTTGTTAGCGTCTCCTCCCACTCCCTGGCCGGCACGGAATCCGCCACCATGCCCGCCCCGGCCTGCACGTGCAACTAACCATCTTTTATCACGGCGGTGCGGATGGTAATGGCCGTGTCCACGTCACCCGCCCAGGACAGATAGCCCACCGCGCCGCCGTAGACGCCGCGCTTGACCGTCTCCAGTACATCAATAATCTGCATGGCGCGAATCTTCGGCGCACCGCTGAGTGTATCCGCTGGCAGGGTGGCCCGAAGCAAATCCATTGCCGTCTTGCCGGGCAACAGACGGCCGGTGACGTTGGACACAATATCCATGAC
>JBHEPQ010000231.1:0-6137 GCA_046260215.1 Chromatocurvus sp. | reverse complement strand
TGCCGAACCGTAGCGGCCGCTGGCGATTTCATTCCTGATGAAGATTTCCCAGTGCTCGCCAAGGCTAAGGCTCGTTGTGGCCATGAGCTTTCCTTTATTCATAAATCACAAAAATGAATATAGCTCTAGTTTGCCTGATGTTCAAGTGGCCTTGAAGCGCCGCCCTGACGCGCCTCACTCCGGTGGAAAACGCTCCAGAAAATGCTCAGCTCTTGCCAGGCCCTCGGGCGAATCGTCCCAGGCCCAGAAGCGGTCTGCTCGCGTGCTGCAGGTCGCGGGCACGCCGCTGGCGATGCTATAGCGCGGTACATCCCGCGTCACCACGCTGCCCAGGGCGACCATACCGAAAGCGCCCACGCGCACGTTCTTCAGGATGGCAGCGCGCTCGCCAAGCCAGACGTGTGGCTCGATGATGATGTCACCGGCTGGCTGGTTGATCTGGCGGCGGCTTGCCCGATCAAACACCGGGTGGCCGTCGGTATTGCGCAGAATCACATCGCGGGCCACCACGCAGCAGTCGCCCATGACGATTCCCGGCCGGGCATCGCCGCCGCGCAGGCCGGAAATCCAGGTGCCGGGGCCGGTCACCGCCACGCTGTTGCCAATGGCAATCGTATCGTCGGGCTGGCGGGAACGCAGCGTGAGATCGTTGAAGTCGCAGTCGCGGCCAATGAACACAGTCGCGTTATTGCTGCGCAGCGCGATGGTCAAGGTGCCTTGCAGGTTGTCGCCCAGAAAGATGCGGCAGCCACTGACATCGCCAAAGGTGATAGTCACATTGCCTGCCAGGTTACCGCGCAGGAAAATATGATTGTCGCGGCCCTTGCCGGACAGGTGCAGCCGTGACGGGAGTGCCTGATGGTCAACAATCGCCGGATAGTCCGCCGTGGCGACGCTGAAGTTTTCTATCAATGAGCGGGCTGTGTCGAGGATTGTCATGCGCGAAGTCTAGAGGAGGGTTTGTCGCTTGTCATCGCAAAGGCTAAGCTCCGGGCCTGACTCCGCACTGATTGCCCTATGCGCCACATTCTTCTGCACGGCCACATTTTCAAGAACGCGGGCTCCACGCTGGACTGGTCCCTGCGCCGCAGTTTCGGGTCGTCATTCTGTGAACACCGGGATGACGCTGCCATGCGTGAGGCGCCGCGGGATGCACTGGCTGCGGCCTTTGCGGATGCGTCGATAGTGGCGCTATCGAGCCACAATCTGCCGAGCCCGCCGCCGTCAATCGACGGTATCGTGTTCCATACCGTGTTTCTGTTGCGCCATCCCATTGAGCGTGCGCTCTCGGTCTATGCCTTTGAGCGACGGCAGCAGGCAATGACGCCGGGTGCGCAGGCGGCGAAGCGCATGAGCCTGCAGGACTATGTTGCCTGGCGCCTGCAGGACGATGTGCGCCCGGTTATCCGCAATTTCCAGACACGATTTCTGGCGGGCGGTGCGGTGCGCCATGGCTATGAGACGTTGACCCCGGACAGCGTCTCAGCGGCCTACCAGCGGCTGACGGCGGGTGTGCCCGTGGGCCTCGTGGAGCGTTACGATGCCAGCATGGTGGCACTGGAAGCGGCCCTCAGGCCGTTTTTCCCCCGACTGGATCTGGCCTACGTGCCGCAGAACGTGTCGCAGAAGCTGTCACGGGTCGCGGATCCTGTCGCCGCGCCGGATCAGGCAGCAGCGAAGGAGGAGCTGGGTCCTTTATGGGAGCCTCTGCTTGCGCATAATGCGCACGACCTTGCATTGTATGCAGCCGCTGGCACAGTGCTTGACCGGTGTATCGCTGCGCTTCCCGACGCTGGTCGCGATCTTGAGCAATTCCGCCAGCGTCTCGCCGCGCTGCGCCAGCAGGTATAGCATGCTGATTTCCCTGCACCTGCCAAAAACCGCCGGCACCCGCTTTCGCAGTCTGCTGGCGACCCACTTTGGCGAGCGCCTGCTCGCCGACTACGCCGACGCGCCCCTGCACGACACGATCGCAGCGCGCAGGCTGCGGGCACTGCGCGCAGGCACGGGCCTGCTGCTGCAGCCGGGGCGCCTGCGTGATGTCGATGCCGTGCATGGGCACTTTCTCGCCATCAAGTACAGCCTGTGGGGCGGCGGCCCGGGCTGGCGCCGCGTCACCTGGCTGCGCGATCCGGTCGAGCGGCTGGCGTCGCACTATCACTATTGGCGTCGCAGCTACGACCCGGCGCAGTCCGGAGCGCTACACCGGCGCATGCTGGAGGAGGACTGGTCGCTGGAGCGGTTCTGCCTGGGGCCGGAACTGCGCAATAGTTACCGGCAGTTTCTCTGGGGTGTGCCGCTGGGGCGGTTTGATTTCGTCGGCATTACCGAGCATTTCGATGACGATATCGATGCTTTCGCCCGGCGGATCCTGGGCATTGGCAGTGTTTGCGCCGCTGCTGCGGACGGCGCTGCAGCCAACATCAACCCGGCGGCGCCGGCGCTTTATGTGGAGGATGCGTCACTGCGTGCGCGCATCGAACAGCATCACGCTGCCGATATGGCGCTGTATCGTGCGGCATGTGCGCGTCGTCAGCGCCGGATGTCGCACGGCTGATCTGGCGGGAGGACGTCGCCCCCGGGCGCAAGTCTGCGCGGTCGATTCGCGCCCCCGACCGCGGCCGGACGGTTTGGTTCTTTTCCCGGCAATATTACCAATCATCAGTGCCTTCGATGTCACATATCTGTCATCCCTCTCCTTTAGGTTGTGCGTTCGGGCGAATCCCGTTCAGTCAGCAGTCGGGGGGCTCGGCTGCTGCAATCGACAGTATGCGAATCCGGTGCGTCGGCAGGCGAGTCAGACGCTAGCGGTTCCGCTAAATCTCAGGGAGAACACCAAATGCGAACAACCAAGATGAAACGCGGCGTGGCGAAGCCCTTGCTTGCCCGCTGTGCGCTGTACGCGTGCATTGCCACGGTCAGTCAGCAATCCATGGCACAGATCACGTCTGCAACCGTGAACGGTGCCGTTGTAGACCAGAGTGGCAATGCGGTCAGCGGCGCCACCGTCACCATCGTGCACGAGCCCACCGCGGCGGCCAAGAGCAGCACCAGTGGCGATCGCGGCTCGTTTTTCCAGAGCGGCATGCGCGTGGGTGGTCCCTACACCATCACCATCAAGGCACCGGGATACCGTGAGCAGCAGGTAGAAGACCTGTACTTTCAGCCCGGTTCACAGCCGCTGCTGCGACTGCGTCTTGAGCGCGAAGGCAGTGGAGCCATTGAAGAGGTGCTGGTAACGGCACAGGCGGGCGGATCGGACATCGCCACCGGCGTCGGTTCCGACTACTCGGCAGAAGACATCGCCAACCAGCCGGCGACCAAGCGCGACCTGATCCGTACTCTTATTCGCGACCCGCTGGCGAACTCCCGCGGCGAGGGCAACCTGTCGGTAGCCGGTGTCAACCCGCGCTTCAACGGCCTTTCCATCGACGGCTCGCTGCAGCAGGATGACTTCGGGCTCGGTTCCAACACCTACGCCACGGCGCGCTCGCCCATCAACCTGGATGCGGTTGAATCGGCCTCGCTGCTGGCCTCTGACTACTCGGTCATCATTTCGGGCTTTACCGGCGGCCTGGTCAACGTCACCACCAAGTCGGGCAGCAATGAGTGGGACGGGTCGGCGTTCTACTACTACCAGGACGATGACATGATCGGCGACACCTTCGGCGGTGATCAGTCATTCAGCCCGGGTGAGTTCGAAGAGGAAGAGTACGGCTTCACGCTGGGCGGCCCCATCATCAAGGACAAGCTGTTCTTTTTCGTGTCCTACGACGAATATGAGTCGGCCTCGGCCAGCGACTTCCGCAACTTTGACCTGAACAACGGTATTCAGCCAGGGTTCTTTGATTCCCTGCGCCAGGTCACCATCGACACCTATGGCTTTGATCCCGGCACACGTCCCGGCACGGCCAACACCCCGGTCACCTCCGAGCGGCTGCTCGCCAAGTTCGACTGGAACATCAACCAGGACCATCGCGCCTCGTTCACCTACCAGAGCACCGAGGAAACCGGAACCAGCGTAAGCGCGGGCTCTCTGGAATCCGCCTGGTACGACATCCCGGTTGAGCTTGAAGCCTACACGGTGCAGCTGTTCTCCGACTGGTCCGAGAATCTGTCGACTACCCTGCGCATGAACTACAAGGAGTTCGAGCGCGGCCAGATCTGCCGGGCGGGCCCGGGCGTGGGCGCGCTGGAGCTGAACGACCTGGATCCCGACACGCTGGTGGGCACGCCCCTGGAAGGCCAGCTTGACCTGAGCGGCGTCAACATCACCCTGGGTTGCGACCGGTTCCGTCACGCCAATGACTTCGCCGATGACCGGCTGCAGCTGTTTGCGTCAGCGGATTACCAGGCGGGCGACCACCTGTTCACCATGGGCGGTGAGTACGAGGAATTCAATCTGTTCAACGTCTTCGTTCCGAGCTCGCGCGGTCGTTATCGCTTCTTCGATTTTCAGGACTACCTGAATCAGGACGCGCGCGTGGAGTACGTGAATGCGAATTCCAACAACGCCGACGACGCGGCAGCGTCCTGGGGCTACGACAAGCTGGCCCTGTTCGTGCAGGACACCTGGCAGGTGTCTGACACCGTGGAGCTGAGCCTTGGCATGCGCTACGAGCAGTACATGCAGGACGATAAGCCCCAGTTCAGTGGCGATATTCTGCGCGATTACGGCGTCAACTCCAGCAACAACCTCGACGGTGCCGATCTCTGGCTGCCGCGCGTGGGTTTCCGCTGGGATGCCGCATCGCGCACCACGGTAACGGGTGGCGTGGGTCGCTTTGCGGGCGGCGAACCCAAGGTCTGGATCTCAAATGCCTTCCAGCCTATTACCGTCTTTGCCTCTGGTGATTTCAGCAACGTGGATCCATCTACTGTTCCCATGGAGCTGCAGAACCAGGTGGCAGCCGGTAGTGGGATCCCGATTGACGTGATCAGCGACGATTTCGAGATCCCCTCCGACTGGAAAGCGTCGATCCGCGTGGACCAGAGCTTCGATGCGAAGTTCGGTGGTCTCAACCTCGGTGAGGACTACTACGTTACGGCACAGTACCTGTTCACCAAAATGGAGGATGGTTTCCTGTGGCGCAACCTGTCGCAGACCACCCTGTCAGAAGCGCAGCCGCTGGGCGTTGCGCCTGATGGCCGTCCGATCTATGCCGACCTTGCCGATCTCGGTCGCCTCAACGTGACCGAACTGGGGAATGCCGACGGCGCCGAGAGCCATGTTCTCAGCTTCACGCTGGGCAAGCGATTCGACAACGGCTTTGAATTCCAGGTGGGCTATGCCTATCAGGACGTTGAAACCGTTACCGAGGGCACCAGCTCGCGGGGTATTTCCAGCTGGCGCGGCATTGTCGCGGCTGACCGGAACAATCCGCAGGCGCGCACTTCGCCGTTCCAGATCGAGCATGCCTTCAAGTTCAACTTTGGCTACGAGCGTGAGTTGTTCGCCGGACTGAATACACGTATCGATCTGTTCGGTCAGCTGCTGCACCAGGGAACCTACACGCCGACCTTCGATGTGTTCAACAGCAACTCCCTGTTCGGTCGCGCCGGTGCGGGCGAAAACCCCTTCGACAACAACCCGCTGTATATTCCCACGGGTGCTGACGACTCGCGCGTGGTTTACGCCGATGGCTTTGATCGTGATGCGTTCCTGGACTACGTCGACCGCAAGGGCTTCTCTTCCGGGATTCCCAGCGTGAACGGCGAGACCTCGAGCTGGACCAATATCTGGGACCTGCGTATTCAGCAGGAACTGCCGGGTATTCCGGGCATGGATCGCTTTGTCGGTGAGAACCGCTTCAAGCTGCAGCTGGACATCGAGAACGTGCTGAACTTCCTCAACGATGACTGGGGCAAGTTCAACAACGGTCCCGGCAACAACCAGCTGGCCATTGTGCAGGCAGACCTGGTGTCGGCGGCCGATCTCGCGGCCAACGGTGTCAACGGTGCTACCGCCCTTACCGGCGATGCGCCGCGCACCACCTGTCAGGCAGCATCTGACTGTGTGTATCGCTACAATGCGTTCCGCGATCTGCAGACCGGCTTCACCAGTCCTTCTGACTCGGTGTACCGCATCCGTCTCGGGATCCGCATGGATTTCTGAGCGAGGTCGGGTATCCCTGCAG
>JBHEPQ010000191.1:0-16513 GCA_046260215.1 Chromatocurvus sp. | reverse complement strand
GTGTTTGGGGGCGCGGATGCCTGACATTGTGCAAGAGCATGGCTGTGTGTGCCTGAGGTTCAGACGCGGGTCCCCGAGCGATGCGTGGCGAGCGCGGCAGCGAAGTACGGGCGTGAGGGTTGGTGGGAGCGGGACGGTGGGGCGGCCAATCAGGTCGCGCGCGGGGTAAGCGGCAGCGGGGCTTTCCGCGAGCCCTGTTTGAGGACGGAAATCGCGTCGCGATTCCGGACGAGTTGCGCAGCGGCCGTTGCCGCTTGACCCGCAGCGACCGGCCGCCCCGCCGTCCCGCCCCCACTAGCCCGGAAACAGTGCTCGTAACCAGAACAACACCGAAGCAGCTTCAACCCAGCAGCCCGACGTCGGCAGCCGCCTCCTCCACAAAGCCCGCAAACAGCTCCGGATCCTCCTCGTGCCCCAGATGCCCCAGCTCGGGAACCATTCGCAGGTGGGCACACGCCAGACGCGCCTTGAGGTAGCGCGCCTGCGCCGCGGGTACCGCACGATCATTGGCACAGGCCACCAGATACAGGGGCGTATCGAGTGCCAGAATATCCCGCTCCAGCGCAGCCAGATCCCAGTTCGCCATCATCGCGAGAACGCCGCGAATATGACGGGGCGACTGCGACAGGCTTTGATAGTGAACGAGATCGAGAGCAGCGCTTCGGGATCCGGTCTGCTCGATCAGACGATCGATCATGGGCGAGCGTGCAGAGCGGCGCGCGAGCAGGGCAGGCAGTACCGGAAGCGATGCCAGCACGCGCGCCGCGCGCGGGAAAATCTTGCCCATCAGGCCTTCAAAGGGCAGCAGCGCACCATTGAACGCGACAATAGCCTCGGGCTGAATCAGTCCGTCCAGCGTCATCTGCACCAGAACCGCCGCGCCGGCAGAGTGCCCGATCACAAGCCGAGGGCCTGCCTCAAGCGCGTCCAGCAGGCTGGCGACCAACTGAGCCATACCCGGCAGCGATTGCTGTTCGCGCGCGCTGGGGTCGGTGAAACCATGACCGGGAAGATCCGGCGCGATAACCCGGAAGTGCTGCGCCAGCAGCGGCGCCATGCTCGCCCAGGAGTTTGTAGCAGCACCCGTGCCATGCAGAAGCAGCAGCTCTGGCCCCGCGGCACCCAGCTCCTGGACATGCCAGCGCAGGCCCCCGGCGTCCACGTAGCGACTGGCAGCCCGATTCGGCCATTCGGCGTGGATATCGGCGAGATCGCTCCTCACTGCCCGGATGCCAGTTGCACGCTGTCGCGCAACATTTTCGCGTCGGCGTGGGGTAGCGGCAGATAGCGGCCATCCAGGGCACGCGCCAGGGCCTCGGCATTAGGATGCGGTCGCGGTGAGGTGTCGATCACCATCGTGGGCACCCGGCAGCTGCGCAGAAACGCCGCCGCCGCCAGGGCCTCCTCAAAAGCCTGCTGCCGTCCCGCCTTGCCGGCGCGGGTAATGTTGGCCCGGGCATCCGTCAGCAATACGACGCTGGGTGTGCCGCCGCGCTGCTGTATCTGCGTGGCGAGGTCGCCCGCCGCATCGATAGCACTCGCGAGCGGTGTGCCACCGCCGCCTGGCAGCGCCGACAGATTGCGTTTTGCGCGCACCAGGGAGCGCGTAGGCGGCAGGAGAAGCTCGGCAATCTCGCCCCGGAATGCGATCAGCGCCACCTGGTCACGGCGCACGTAGCAGTCGTTGAGCAGCAATTCCACTGCGCCCTTGGCTTCAGCGAGACGGTGCAGCGCCGCGGAACCGGATGCATCCACGGCGAAGATGATAGTGCTTTCGGTACGCTCGCGGAATCGCGTGACGCGAAAATCCGTGCGCCGCACAATGACGCCCGGTCCATCCTCTTTGCCGGCTGCGTCCTGCTCTGCACGACGCAGTCGCTGCCACGGCGCCGCGGTCCTCAGGGTGTCGATCAAGCTTAGCCGTGCGCCACTGCGGGGGTCACCGGGCATGGTGCCCATCGGGCGGCCGCGCGCCTTTGAACGCTGCTGAACACACGATTTTCCAGCAGCTGAACTGCCGCGACTACGCTGCACCAGACCGGCCTCGATACTGGCCAGCAGGGATGGTGGTATAGCGGCGGCCGCCGCTTCGAGAATGCGATCCTCCAGCGGCTGCTGTCCCGCCTGATCATCATCGGCATCTCCGTCATCGTCATCCGGAGCGTCGGTGTCATCGGTGGGTTCCTCATCGGGCTCATCGTCCTGCGGGTCCGGCTCTGGAGGCGGGTCTTCCGACTCCGGCTCCTCCTCATTGTTCTCGGGAGGTGGCGACGTCGGAGCACGGGTTGCGCGCGGCGCCAGCACCAGGCGCGCCGCCGCATCGAGATCGCCCGCCTCCAGCGCGTCGCGACCCGACAGCGCCGCCACCGCTCGCGCGCAGGCCAGCGCAAACTGGCAGGCACGCAGGGAATCGATGCCCAGCATCGCCGCCGTCGCGCAGACGGCCTGGACGCTTTCATCGTTAACGACGATATCCGGGTAACGCTGACGCGCCTCGGCGATCGCGTCCGGACTGAAGGCCGAGGCGTCAAGATCACGTATGCTCAATGGCGTCAGATCCAGATGAAAGGCCAGGCGATCGCGCAGCACCGGCGACAAAGCCTCGTCATCGGCCTGCCCCTCGTCGAGGGCAACCAGCGCCAGGCGCGCCGCCACTTCACCATTGACCCCCTCCCGGGCCACGGTGAGCTCACCGCGATCCAGCGCCGTTGCGAGGTGGGCGACGGTGCTGCGCGAAGCGCGCTCGGCCATGGCCAGCAGCGCAAATCCGCCATCGCACTCAGCCAGCAGGCCGCGCTCCGATACCGGCAACCCCGCGCGCAGTGTCGCGGCCAGGTCGAGTCCGCCAAGAAGACGGGACTCTGCAATGTGCAGGGGAATGCGCCGCACCGGCCGATCCAGTGCCAGTCCGTCGCGCCAGCCCTCTAGCCAGGTGTCGCGCACCGGTCCGGGGCAGGCGCGAAGGGCGACGCCGCCCAGAGCATCGGGCGCGACCGCGGTGACGGCTGCGGCGAGAAGGGCATCCTCCCACAATGCCCCCATTCCGGCGGTAGCGGCTGCATCGTCGAGGCTGGAAGCTGCGGCGCTCACGCTGCGAACAACTCCTCCATGGCACGGCTTATACGGGCACCGGAACCGGACTCATCCAGCGGGTCGCGGCGCAGCCGGTGACGCAGCACCAATGGCGCTATGGCCTGCAGATGGTCGGCGCTCACCTCTCGCACGCCGTCCAGCGCCGCCAGAGCCCGCGAGGCCCGGATCAGGGTCAGCTCGCCGCGCAGCCCATCCGTACCCAGCGCGATGCACAGGCGTGCCGCCAGCTCGACGATCGCGTCGGGCAGTTCAACCTCGTCCAGGTGTTCGCGAGCGTTCTGAATCTGCCTGCGCACCTTGCCCTCTTTACGCTGGAAGCGCTTGATAAACGCGGCACGATCGCGGTCGAACTCGTCGCGCAAGCGCACGATACTGATGCGGCTGGTGAGCTCGGTCGGCGTCGCCACGTCAACCGACAGACCAAAGCGGTCGAGCAGCTGGGGTCGTAACTCACCCTCTTCCGGGTTGCCGCTACCCACGAGAACAAACCGCGCCGGGTGGCGGATACTCAGACCCTCGCGCTCCACCACGTTTTCTCCCGAGGCCGCCACATCGAGCAGTGCATCGACAATATGATCCTCCAGCAGGTTGGCCTCATCGATATAGAGAAAGCCACGGTGGGCGCGTGCCAACAGCCCCGGCTCAAAGGCCTTTTCGCCATCGCGCAGGGCGCGTTCGAGATCCAGCGCACCGATAACGCGATCCTCCGTCGCACCCAGGGGCAGATCGACCACGGGCATCGGCTCGCTGCGGATTTTTTCTTTGCCGCTGTCTTCCCCCGGTCGGCACTGGGCGCAGAGCCCGGGCCGCGGGGCCCCCGGCGCACAGTTGTAGGGGCAGCCCGCGACCACCTCCATCTTCGGCATGAGCGCGGCCAGCGCGCGGATCGCCGTGGATTTGCCGGTGCCGCGGTCACCGAACACCAGTACGCCGCCGACTTCCTGGTCGACCGATGCAATCAGCAGCGCGCGTTTCATATCATCCTGGCCGACAATGGCCGAAAAGGGGTAAGCAAGCGCCATAGTAAGTTGGTTATCCCTGTTGCTGGTGAATGTTGCTGGTGACTGTTCCTGGTAACTGTTTTTCGTAACTGTTTTTGGTTACTACAGCACTACAGCGGCCACGCTGCGACCGGGTTGCTGCCGTATCCGGTGGTCGTCCTGCCGCCTCTGAGTGTCAAGTTGGCACGACACCGCTCGGCGACCTGATCTTTTACCTGCAGCGCGGACGAAACTCAAGCGCTACCGCCAAACTCGGGCACTTTTCGCGGGCTCGCGCCGGTCGGGATCAGGCCGCAGAGCATTCGTCCGCGGCAGACAGAATGACGTGTACGCTTTGCCAGGCATTGTTTGCTATGCTGCTTCCTTTATGTCGTTCAGGTTGTGTCCAATGTCAAAATCCTTACCGCTGGCACTCAATGCCGATCTTGGCAGCTGGACATCGGATACCGCTGGCAGAGTCGATTACTACCACGATACCTCGGGCACCGATGGACGGCCGCTGCTGCTGCTGCACAGCATGAACGCGTCACCCAGTGCCATGGAGATAAAGCCCCTGTTTGAGCATTACCGCGGCAGCCGCCCGGTATATGCGCCAGATCTGCCGGGCTTCGGGCAGTCTCAGCGAGGAGCACGTGACTATACGCCCGAGCTATACGCAGAAACCATCCGCGGCTTTCTGTCTGAAGTTATTGGCGAGCCTGCGGACATTATCACGCTGTCGACCAGCGCAGAATTTGCGGCCCGGGCAGCGCTGGACAGCGACAACGTGCACAGCCTGGCACTGATCTCACCCACCGGATTCGGCGCCCGTCCGCGTCCCGCCCGCGCAACCCGCGATCGACTATTCCGTTTCCTCAGTACGCCGGTAATCGGCAGCAGCCTGTATCGACTGCTGACAATAAAGCCCAGTGTGCGCTATTTCCTCAACCTGCAACTCGAAGGCCGTCCCCCTGCGGAGCTGCTCAACTACTCACACCGCACCACCAAAGAGGCGGGAGCCCGTTTCGCGCCATTCTGCTTCCTGTCCATGCGCCTGTTTACCGACGATGCCCCGTCCGCACTCTATCGTTGGGTCACGGTGCCCGTCCTCGTGCTGTATGACCGCGACCCGAACATCAGCTTCGAACGCCTGCCCGAGGTGGTGGACCAGTGCCACAACTGGCGTAGCGTGCGCATCAGCCCCACACTCAGCCTGCCGCATTGGGAGGAGCCCGAACAGACCTTCGCTGCGCTCGACACCTTCTGGGGCGCCGAACCGGGCGACTGAGCTATGCGCTTGAGTCCGCCGCGCTGATGCGACGCTCGAGATTGGCGGGGCGATAACCCGGGTCATGCCGACGACGAGCCAGGACCGAAGAGTGCACCTCGGTGGGAATCTGCGGAATAGCCAGCGGCCGCTCCAGTGGGCGCTTGGCCCGATAGATCAGCCGCCGGGAATTGTGCAGGCGCGCCGCCGGACTGGCCCGCAGCGCGCGCGGCAGATGCATTTCGATCTCCAGACCCGCCCTGCGGGCCTCATCCAGCATCCATTTCAGCGGCACGTCCGAGGCCAGCAGGCCGGCATCATCGGCAGGGTAACCGCCACCGACATCAGCGTGTGAACCTGCAAACCAGACCTGCTTGAGGTCCAGGCCCTTGCGCGGCAGCCACAGCGTGGGTTCGAAATCCTCGCGGCGCTCGTCAATCGCCATGGCATGACGCGCCGTGCGCACGTTGTCACCGAGCTTGGTATCGTAGAATTCATCGTCGCTGTCGAACAGGCCAAGCACCGAGATCGGCAGACCCAGCGCCCCGACAGTATCCCAGGCACCGACGAAATACACCTCACGCGAGGCATGACTGTGATCCCGGCGAAACGCCACGGAGGCCTTGCCAGAGGGCTTGTAAGCCTTGCCCTTGTGCTTGTAGTGCTCAAAGGCGGCCTGTATCAGGCGCGCATCCGGCCGCTTCAAAATCCCGCAGTTGTTGATCAGGCCACACAGTGAGCGCACGGTGTAGGCACCGCGGCTGAAGCCAAACAGGTAGATACGGCTACCCGGTGCGTAGTTCTGCACGATATATCGATAGGCATCCATGATGTTCTTGTGAATGCCAAGACCGGTAACGCCCCCACGCACGCGCTCGTAGTAGGACCCGATACCCCAGTCATAGAATACGTGCTGGGGTTGGCCGGCAGCAGCGAAAGGCCGCACGGCGCGTGCCAGACGCAGCACGTTGGTGGCGACGTCGTCCGGCTCTTTCTCGGGCCGGTTCCAGGTACCGTCGGCACAGATAACAATATGCTGCATCGCGCGGCCAGTCAGCAGCCGTTCAGAAGGTCTTGCGCAATGTTACGCCCAGCATGCGCGGGGTGCTGGCCCGGTAGCCCAGCCGCGCGCGCCCGCCACGCTCCCGGTCGAAAGACAGCTCCGCATTGATGTCGAACAGATTATTGGCGTACACAACGGCCTCCCAGGTATCCCAGAGCATGCCGGCATTCAGGTTGACCGTCTGATAGGCGTCAAGACGCAGATCTGCCTGTGTCATCTGTGTTCCCGTGGCGCCACCGAAAGGCAGCCCTGAAACAAAGTTGCCGGCTCCGGCCACCTGATCACTGGGCTGCGTGTAACGGTCACCCACGTGCTGGACCAGCGCCGTCAGGTAGAGCTCGTCCGACTGCAGGATACCCGCGGGAAACGTGTAGGTTGCAGAGGCAGAAAACTGCAGCTCGGGCACCGACGCCAGACGGTTGCCATTGGCCACTCCACCGAGTACGTTGCCCGTGCTGTCGGTGACCGTGGAATCGAACTCTGCCTCAATAAAACTGCCCGACAGACTGAACAGCAGGTTGTCCAGCGGATAGGCCGACAACTCCCACTCAACACCGGCGGTGTGCGCCTCAGGCACATTGAATGAGATGCGCGAGGAGCAGGAGCCGGCGTCCAGCGTCACCTGCAGATCCTCTATGTCGGTGTAGAACACCGCGGCATTGAACTGCACACCGCCGAACAACGACTTGAAGCCGAGTTCGTAGTTCCACAGCGTCTCGTCGTCGTAGGCCTGAAACCCGCCAAAAGTCTGGAGGTCACCGGCGTCGCACAGCGGCACGTTCAGCGGATCGTTGACACCGCCGAGGCGGAAGCCCTGGGAGGCCTGTGCATTGACGGTAACCGCATCACTGACGACATAGCTGAGCATGACCCGGGGGTTGATCCCGTCGGACTCGGTGGCATCAGTCTGATCAGCAAGGCTGGAGAACAGCCCACCCTGCAGAATGCTGCGCTCTTCCTCGAAATCGTACCAGCGCGCACCCAGCGTCAGGTCGAGTCGATCATTCACCGCGTAGGTCGCCTCACCGAATACAGCCAGTTGCTCGATTTCATAGGGCAGATCCGAGTTGAATGGGGAGTCAGCCGAGAACCCGTTGCGCAGACTCGCCGCGGTGCCTGCACCCAGCGTCGAGTCAGTGAACGCATCATACCCGGGGGTCGGCAAGCGCTGGGAGTAGCCGCGCTCCATATCCGAGTAGAAGAATCCGGCGACCCAGGACAGGGGACCCGCGGCGTTGGAAGCCAGGCGTATCTCATGGGTCACCTGTTCGAGATCCGTCGTATCGCGCAGATTGGAAGGCAGCAGGACTGCCGCATCCGGAAAACCCAGGTCAACCGACACCGAACCGGTCAGCGCGCTGGCATCGCGGCTGACAAGAATATCCCGCTCTGTATAACTACCGGCATAGGTTGCCGTGACCGCGCCGATATCCCACTCGATCACCATGTCCGCTATCAGCGTTTCATCCTCGAAAGCCTCATCAAGGAGCAGGAATTGCTCCCGCTCCCCAAGCTGCACCGGCGGCCGGGTCGTCGTGAAGGGGTTGGCGAAAAGATTGAATATCTCGCGGCGGTTGAAGCCGTCGGCGGTGATCTCCTGGTACACCACGCGGGGGGTGACGCGCAGGTTGTCCGTGGGCTGCCAGGCCAGCGCCAGACGGCCACCGACACGATCACCACTGTTGACGTCAGTGTCCTTGCCCCCTTGCTCCCGGCGCGCATCAATCCACCCGGCGTACCCGGTCGCGTAACCCACGGCGCGCAGGGCAAGCGTGTCGCTTAGCGGAATGTTGACGGCACCTTTCAGATGGCCGCCCTCACCGCCATCCGTCACGCTGTTAAGGTTTGCCTCAAGCTTGCCGTGAACACCGTCAAAGTCGGGCTGCTGGCTGATAAAGCGCACCGTGCCGCCCACGGAGCCGGAGCCGAAAAGCGTCCCCTGTGGTCCGCGCAGGGTTTCCACGCGATTGAGATCGAACAGGTCCAGATCCGGCGTAAAAAGAGACAGGGAGATGACGGTTTCATCAAGATACACCCCGACCTGCTCCTTGACGCCGGGCTGATCGCGCACCACCTGGCCCGCGGAGACGCCACGGATGGCGACCTGGCTCTGGCCCGGCCCCAGGTTCTGGATGCTCAAGCCCGCCACATTGCGCGCCAGGTCCTCCAGCGTGAGGGCACCTGAGCGCTCGATATCGCGCTCTGACTGGGCATTAATGGAGAACGGCAGGTCCTGTACCGAAGCCTCGCGTTTGGTGGCCGTGACCAGCACCTCTTCAAGCTGCGCCACTGCGCTCGCAGGTAAAGCGGCAGCGACGGCAATTGCCAGTGCTTTCTTGCCAATAGTCTTCACGGGAGATCTCCTTGCGTGGATTGTTATTCACATGTTGCTAGTCTAAAGATACCTGCGGATATCGCTTCACCAGATAACGTAACTTTTTTACAGTTAACCAGTGTAAAAAGACCAGCGAGGCCACATGCAAAACTATGACGTTGTCATTATCGGTGCCGGTATCGTCGGCCTGTCTATCGCCTGGCAGCTACGCCGGCGCAGCAGCCTGCGTATCGCGATCTGTGAACGCGGGCCCGGTATCGGCGCCGGCTCCACCGGGGCCTCCTCCGCCGTGTGCCGCTATCGGTACTCCGCCGATGAAATGGTGCGTCTGGCACGGGATGGCATTCATGCCTATCAGGAATGGAACAGCTACCTTGGCGAGCACAACCCCCGCGCCCGGTTTCAGCGTGATGGCGTGTTGTGGATGCCGGGCCCGGACGGGCAATGGGCTGAGAGGGAGCACCCGAGACTGGCTGCACTTGGCGTGCGCAGTGAGCTTCTCGGTGACCGGGAGCTGCTTGAGCGGTTTCCGGCGCTGAACCCCTGCCCCCTGTGCCCCGATCTGGTAACGGCAGCGCCGCACACCTGCGCCGCGGGACACAGCCACCTGCTGGAGACCGACGGCGGCTGGATGGACCCGGTGAGCGCAGCCCAGGATACCGCAGATGCCCTGCGCGGGGCGGGCGCGACGCTGCGCTACAATGCCGAGGTTACAAAAGTCTGTACCACCGGAGGGCGCGTGACGGGCGTTGTCTTCAGCGACGGCGAAGCGATCGACACCGACCTCGTGATCAATGCCGCAGGCCCCTGGTGTAACAGCGTGTACCGCGCCGCCGGCATCGATGCGCCCATGCAGATGGACCCTGTGCGCATTCAGGTCGTGCACCTTGACCGACCGGCCGGCCTACCCGGGCATGTGCCGGTTACCGTCGACATGCCAGCCGGTATCTATCTACGCAGCCAGAATCGCGGGCAACAGCTTCTGGTGAGCTCGGTCCGCGAGGAAGACGAGCGGGAAACCGTCGATGACCCGGACGAATTCCTGACCGTGGCGGACGACCTGTTTCGCGCGGAAAAACTTCACCTGCTGCAGCATCGCCTGCGCGGGCTCGCCCCCGGGGGAAACATCCGTGACTATTGCGGCCTGTACACCGTCAATCAGGTTGACGTGCACCCGGTAGTGGGCCCCTGGGCGCTACCGGGCTTCTGGGTCGCGAATGGCTTCAGCGGCCACGGCTTCAAGCTCGCCCCGGCCATTGGCTCACTCGTTGCGCGCGCCATCAGCGGCGAGAGCAGCGACTTCGACAGTGACCTGGACCTTGACTATCTGTCACCCGACCGGGCGCCCCTGAACAGCGACTCCCGGTCGGTACTGGCATAAAGCAGACCCCGGCCCCTGCTGTTGGTAGCGTTTCAGCGGACGACGAAAACCGAGAGGTCGGTATGGCTTGCGAGCCAGCCGCCGTTGGAGGAGAACACGTACTCGCGCAGGCCGGGGACATGCGATGCCACCACAACAAGATCAGTCTCGAGCGCGTGGAAGGCCTCCGACAGCGTCCGGTCCAGTTCCGTCGCCGGATCGTCGCAAACTCGCAGGTGCGGCGTGAAGACAGCCTTGTGCCGCGCGCTGCACTCATCGGCATAAGCGGCCAGGCGTTCCCCGAAGGCCTCGGGATCCGGGGCGACCGTGCCGGGCGATGGCGAGGTGACTGCCACCAGGTGGACAGATGCGCCGAACGTGGCCGCGAGTGCCGACGCCGTTGCCAGCGCTTTGCTGAGTCTCTGCGGATGTTCCAGGTCCACCGGTACACCAATGCGTTTATACACGTTTACAACCTCCCGTCGGACTTGAGAAGCTTCAGCTCGGCGCGCAGGCCGCGATGCAGACTCACCACCATGAGCAGCATGATCAGCGCAAACGGAAACGCCGATGCCAGCGCAAGCGCCTGAAGCGAACTGAGCCCGCCGCCCAGCATCAGCGCCACGCCCAGCAGGCCAAGAAAAATACACCAGAAGATACGCTGGCCTACCGGCGTCTCGATTTTACCGCCAGCCGTCATGGTATCCACGATCAGCGAGCCCGAGTCCATGGATGTCACGAAGAAAATAACCACGAGAACAACGCCGAGCCCCGAGGTAAGCAGCGTCAGCGGGAACTCCTCGAGGAAGACGAACAACGTGAGCTCCGGCTTGAATTCGCGCACCGTGGTGACGACCTCCTGCAGCCCCTCGAGATAGTACTGATCCATCGCGGTTTGACCGAAGATGGTCATCCACAGCACAAAAATGGCCGACGGCGCAAGCATCGCGGCAACCACAAACTCGCGCACGGTGCGTCCGCTGGAGATGCGGGCGATGAACATGCCGACAAAGGGCGAGAACGCGATCCACCAGGCCCAGTAGAATGTGGTCCAGTCGTGCATGTAGTAGCTGTCTTCGCGACCCACCCAGCTACTGAGCTCTGGAAGGTAGCGCACATAAGCCACGCTGTACTGGAAAAACCCGGCGAAAATTTCCCAGGTGGGACCCAGCACCAGTATGTACAGCCCGAGGGCACCGGCGGCTACCATGTTGAGCTCACTCAGACGCTTGATACCGCCGTCGAGACCCCTGAGCACGGAAATCAGCGCAATCGCGGTGATAAAGGAGATAACGGCAACGCGGAGCCAGTTTTCGTTGGGCACGCCGAACAGATAGGCAATACCGCCGGATGCCTGTTCAGCGCCGAAACCCAGCGACGTGGCCAGCCCGAACAGGGTTGCAAAGACTGCCAGCACATCGACCACATGACCCGGCCAGCCCCAGATGCGATCGCCGAACAGGGGGTAGAGCGCCGACCGCATGACCAGTGGCAGGCCCTTGTTGAAGCTGAAAAATGCCAGCGACAGACCGACCGTCGAGTAGATTGCCCAGGGATGAAACGCCCAGTGATAAATGGTCGACGCCATCGCCAGTTCGCGACGCGCATCCCCGGTGATACCGGCTGCGGACAGGGGCGGCGTCAGCGCATGGCTCATGGGCTCGAGAACGCCGTAGAACATGATGCCAATACCGATACCCGCGGCGAACAACATTGCCACCCAGCTTGGATAAGCGTAGCGGGGACGCGCCGAGGGCCCTCCAAGGCGGATCGACCCCAGTGGTGAAACGACCAGGTACAGACAGAAGAGCAGAACGAAATTGGCGATGGCCATGAAGACCCAATCGAGCCGCGTTGTGAGAGTGATGCGCCACTGATTGAAAACATCCCCGGCAAGTTCAGGGAAAGACAGGGCAAATGCAACGAACAGCACAATCGTGGTCCCTGAGACCATAAACACAGGATTGTGCACATCGAGACCGAAAGCGCGGATGTTGTCTTCGCCGATGCGGTGGCCGGAGGTGTAGTCGGCGATGCCCTCTATCCGGGCGATCTTGGAAAGTTTTTGCGTATCCAGCATACCCTGGCGCTCGCTATTGACGATGACCTGCCACGATAGCTGTTTTTTTGGGCACCCGCGATGCCGGGCCAGATTTGACACGGCAGTGCCTGCAATGCCGACCTGCGACAAACTTTTGCCGACAAAAGCGGTACCATGGACTCTCAGTCCTGACGTGAAGCAGCCATGACGCTCATAGAGGCCACCGACCTGACGTATGCCTACGACGAAGGCAAACAGTCACACACGGTTCTGCGCGACATCACGCTGACAATCGCAGCGGGCGAGCGCGTCGCGCTTCTCGGGCGGAGCGGCTCGGGTAAGTCGACGCTGCTCAATCTGCTGGGGGGCATCGACACGCCGACATCGGGCACCGTCACGCTTGGCGGCAAACCCATGCAACAGCTGCGGGAGCCAGAGCTCACCCGTTTCCGCCGCCGGCATATCGGCTACGTCTATCAACGTTTCAACCTGGTGCCGACCCTGACCGCTGCAGAGAACATCGCCCTGCCGCTGGACCTGGCAGGCGCATCCCGGGACACACAGGACCGGGAAGTGTTGCAATGGCTGGCGGCGGTGGGGCTCGAGGGACGTGGCAACACTTTCCCGGATCTGCTTTCCGGCGGTGAACAGCAGCGTGTCGCTATTGCCCGCGCTCTTATCCACCGGCCCGCGCTGGTGCTTGCCGACGAGCCCACGGGTAGTCTTGACGTTCATACAGGCAACCAGGTGCTGGATCTACTCCTGCGGCGGGCTGGTGATCAAAAGCAGGCGCTGCTGGTGGTGACGCATAGCGATGAAGTGGCGGCGCGCGCGGATCGGGTGCTGTTGCTGGAGGATGGAAACCTGCACGAAAATGCCGGCGGGAAGCCCGCGTGAGCCCACTGCTGTTACGTGCCAGCCTGCGGTTTTTTACCCGCCATCCCTGGCAGCTGGGGCTGACACTACTGAGCATCGCCCTGGGGACCGCCGTGATGGTGGCCGTTGACCTCGCCAACAGCACCGCGACCCGTTCCTTTGATCGCTCCATTGTTGCCCTGTCCGGACCCATGTCCCATGAAATAACGGCATTAGAGGGCGATATCCCGGAGGCCGTTTATCGGACATTGCGCGTAGAGCGGGGGCTGCGCCGCACCCTGCCTTTGATCGAGGGCCGTCTGGACGCAGGCGGCGAAACCCATGATCTGGTGGGCACGGACCCGTTCGCACTCATCGGCATGGACCTGGGAGCGGGGGCGCCGTCCGGTCTGGAAGGCGACACCCTGCGCGCGCTGCTGACGCAAGCGCTGGGTGTGGTAATACCGGCCACCCTGGCGGAAAGCCAGGCCCTTGCCATCGGCGACACGCTGACGGTGACCGTCAACGGCGAACGTAAACAACTGCAGGTGCTGGGCATCGCCACTGCCGAGCCGGGCAGCTGGTTCGCCGATCGCATCCTGGCGGACATTGCCACCGCGCAGGCACTGTTCGGGAAAATCGGGGCACTCAGCCGTATACAGCTCAGCTTGACGGATGCCGAAGCGGCAGATCTTGGCGAAACACTGCCTCCGGAACTGCAGCTCGAGGCGTACCAGGGGCAGCAGGCGGCATTCGCCGAAATGACCGGTGCCTTTCGCATCAATCTTGCCGCGATGAGCCTGCTGGCAGTGCTAGTGGGTGTCTTCCTGGTCTACAACACCATGACTTTTGCGGCGCTGCAGCGACGCCAGGCATTTGCCGTCATGCGCATGAGCGGGGCGACCGGCGGACAGCTGTTCCGCCTGCTGCTGGTCGAGGCGGCACTGCTCGGACTCATCGGCAGCGCTATTGGTGTCGCACTGGGTATTGTCCTGGGTCAGGGGCTGCTGGTGTTGGTATCGCGCACAATCAGCGATCTTTACGTGGAGATTTCACCGACGCAGATAGGGATCACGGCCCCGACTATCCTGCGCAGCGTCGCCATCACGCTGCTGGCCGTACTTGCAGCCACCCTGGCGCCCGCACGCAGCGTCGCCCGGTCTGCCCCCGTCATCACCGAGCGCCGTTCACAGCAGGAGACCGGCGGCGGAGCCCCGTGGCTTCTGCTGTCAGCGGGCATTCTGGCGATGCTCGCAAGCATGCTGATGATCGCAATTTCGGGCCAGTCACTGGTCGCCGGCTTCAGCGCACTGTTCGTCTTCGTCGTCGGCTACAGTTTTTGCGTGCCGCCGTTGATGCTGGCGCTGCTGCGCGGCTGCGAACCCCTGCCGCTGTTTCGCCGCGGCGTGGGACGGCTCGCGCTGCGCGGCGTAAAGACCTCGCTCAGCCGGACGGGGCTGGCCACGGTTGCTCTGGCAATCGCCGTCTCTGCCACCGTCGGCGTCGGCCTGATGACCGGATCTTTTCGCGCCAGCGTGGCCGACTGGCTGGACACCACGCTGGGCAGTGACCTGTACGTCGCGGCCGCGGCTGATGAGCAGGGCGAGCGCCGCCTCGATCCCGCCTGGCTGCAGGCGGCGAAAGGCGTACCCGGTGTCGCCGATATCAGTACCGGCACCAATCGCGAGCTGAAGATCAATGGCGATACCGTCCGGGCACTGATTCTGGGTGCCGCTGGCCACAGTGCCCGCGGCTTCGAGTTCCTCTCACCCGACACGCAGACCGCCCGCCGCCAGTTTATGCAAGGCAATGCACTCATCGTCTCCGAGCCGCTGGCTTATCGGCAGGGCATCAGCGCCGGCGACCAGGTGCGCGTGCGTACGGTGAGTTCGGGAACTGTCGACCTGCCGGTGGCCGGTATCTACCGCGACTACAGTTCCTCGCGGGGCATGGTCGTGATGCCGCGCACGCTTTACGAACGTCACTGGTCCGATCGCGATGTCAGCAACCTCGGCATCTCGCTTGCACCGGGGGCCGATATCGACGCGGTAACCAGCGCCCTGCAGGCCCTCACCGGGCAGCTGCCGGGAGAGGCAGAGGTCACCTCTAATCGGGCAATCCGCGACAGCTCGCTGGCGATTTTCGATCGCACCTTTGTCATTACCGACGTCCTCAAGGTGCTGGTAATTCTGGTCGCCTTTATCGGTGTCTTCAGTGCGCTGATGGCGCTTTTTCTGGAAAAGGGCCGGGAATACGCCGTACTGCGCGCCACGGGCATGACGCCCGGGCAGCTGCAGCGTCTGGTGCTCAGCCAGGCCGCGCTGATCGGTCTACTGGCCGGTCTGTTGTCCATACCGCTGGGGTGGGTGCTGTCGGAAATACTCATAGAAGTCATCAACCGCCGCTCCTTTGGCTGGACAATGCAGAGCCACTTCTTCCCGGCGATACCGCTCGAGGCCGTCCTTCTGTCCACTGTTGCGGCACTTCTGGCAGCTATCTATCCGACGCGTCGCATCGGCACCGCGCCCCTGCGTGACCGGCTGGCGGGCGTGTGATGCGCGCCGTCCTGCTCACCCTGGCCCTGCTCATCGCCGCCTGCAGCAGTGAGACACCGGAGGATTCGCTGGCCGTGGGGGACGCTCTGGGCGGCGTCGCGGCAGCGGGCTTCGCACGGGCAGACAGCCCACGGCAATTCATTTTCCCGGCCGACCATGCCGCGCATCCGGCGTACCGCAACGAGTGGTGGTATCTCACCGGCAATCTCGAGACACCGGTTGGCAACCCGCTCGGCTATCAGCTGACCCTGTTTCGCATCGCGCTGGCGCCGGGTTCCCCCGAAAATCCGTCGGCATGGGCAACGCATCAGGTGTGGATGGCGCATGTCGCCGTTTCCGACGTCGCCGCCGCTGAACACCATCATGCTGAGCGCTACGCACGCGGTGCCGCCGGTCTTGCGGGACAGTCGATGCGGCCGTTTCGTGTCTGGCTGGAGGATTGGCAGATTCGCGGCGAGGCGGATGGCAGCTTTCCGTGGACGATAGACGTGGATGCCGGAGACTTCGCGCTGCAGCTGACTGTTGACCCCGTCAGATCCCCTATTTTGCAGGGCGACAATGGTCTCAGTCAGAAAAGCGCAGCCCCCGGTAATGCCTCCTACTACTACTCGATCACGCGCCTCGCCACCCGGGGCGAGGTGCGGATCGGAGAGACATCCCGCACGGTTGCCGGCATGAGCTGGCTCGACCGGGAGTGGAGCACCAGCGCATTAGGCGACGACCAGGCCGGCTGGGACTGGTTTTCCCTGCAGCTCAAAAGCGGCGAGGATCTCATGGTCTATCGCCTGCGCGGCAGGGATGGCAGCACCGACCCCTACAGCGCCGGCGCCTGGGTGGACGCCGACGGCAACGCCGAGACTCTCAAGGCCGGGGACTTCAGTCTGCGCGAGGAGCGCTTCTGGACCAGTGCTTCCGGCCGGCGCTACCCGGTTGCCTGGACACTGGACAGCGGCGGTCGCGCGCC
>JBHEPQ010000218.1:0-2995 GCA_046260215.1 Chromatocurvus sp. | reverse complement strand
TGAGTATACAGCGGCCGGTACTCGCGGTTGTGATGTCCATCGTCATCATCGTATTCGGTGTTATCGGCATGCGCGATCTCGCCATCCGCGAGTTCCCCCTCGCCGAGCGCCCGATCGTCTCGGTACAGTCGTCTTACCCCGGCGCGAATGCCACAGTGGTCGAGAACCAGATTACCGAGCGCCTGGAAGAAGAGATCAATTCGGTGTCAGGCATACGCACCATGACGGCGGTGAGTCGGGAGGGGCGTAGCACGGTGACCGTCGAGTTTGACCTCGGCGACGACATCGATCGCGCGGCGAACGATGTGCGCGATCGCGTATCGGCCGCCGTGCGACGGTTGCCGGATAACGCCGAGGCCCCCACGGTCTCCAAGGCAGATGCCGACGGAGACCCGATCATTTTCCTCAACGTGCGCAGCGACCAACGCGATCTGCTCGCCCTTAGCGGCATTGCCGACAACCTGTTCAAATCACGCCTCGAGACGATATCGGGCGTGGGTCAGGTCGATATCTGGGGCTATAAAGAGTACGCCATGCGCCTGTGGCTCAATCCCGACGCCCTGGCTGCTCACGGCCTGACGGCCATTGATGTACGCGAGGCGTTCCGCGGCGCCAACGTGGAGCTACCTACCGGGCGCATCGAGGGCGATACCATCGACCTCAATATCCGGACACTCAGCCGCCTGGGCGCTGACCCGGAGGAGTTCAACCAGCGCGTGATCAAGCGGGAGGATGATCGTGTCGTGCGCTTTCGCGACGTCGGCTACGCGGAACTGGGGCCATTGAATGAAAGGACCGTGCTCAGACGCAACGGCGTGTCCATGGTCGGCGTCGTACTGCGACCGCAGAGCGGCGCGAATCAGATTGCGATTGCCGATGAATTCTACCGACGGCTGGAGCTGATCAAGCGCGACCTGCCGGCCGATGTGGACGTGGCGATCGGCTTTGACACCAGTACCTTTATCCGCGCCAGCATCACGGAAGTCATTCAGACGCTGCTCATAGCGCTGATGCTGGTATGCGCCACGATTTTCATGTTTCTCCGGGAGTGGCGGACAACGCTCATCCCCATCGTCACTATACCTATCGCACTGACTGGCACCTTTTTTGTGCTTTACATTGCCGGTTTCTCGATCAACGTATTGACCTTGCTGGGGTTGGTGCTTGCAATCGGCCTGGTGGTCGACGATGCGATTGTCGTGGTGGAGAACATCTACAAGCGCATAGAGAGTGGCGAGGCACCGCGCCAGGCCGGCATCGACGGGGTCAGGGAGATCTTTTTTGCCATTATCGCGACGACGCTGTCTCTGGTCGCCGTCTTCACGCCACTTATTTTTCTCGGCGGGCTCACCGGCGTGCTGTTCCGGGAGTTTGGCGTGACGCTGGCAGCCGCGGTAGTGATTTCCTCCTTCGTGGCGCTGACGCTTGCGCCCATGCTGTGCAGCCGCTTTCTCAAGAATCGCGCCCGGCACCCGGCGTTCTACCGCGCCACCGAGCCGATGTTCCAGGGCATGTCAGAGGCTTATCGCCGGTCGCTTCAGGGTTTTCTTGCGCATCGCTGGATGGCGCCCGCTGTTCTGCTCAGCTGCCTGGTCGTGCTGGTAACGATCTATCGCAGCCTGCCCGAGGAACTGGCCCCGCTGGAGGATCGTGACATGCTGGTGATCCAGGCCAAGGGGCCGCAGGGTGCCGGCTACGATTACATGTACAGCGCCATGTCCGACGTCGATGCCGCCATCAGCGAGGCGATCCCCGACGCCCTGGATGCCACTATCACGGTAACGTCGCCGGGCTTCGGCGCCTCCACCACCACGAATTCCGGGTTTTCCCGCGCTATTCTCATTCCCTCGGCGCAGCGCGACCGGAGTCAGGACGAGCTGGCGGGAATTGTGGCGCGAGCGCTCTCCGACGTGACATCTGTGCAGGCGTCCGTCCGTCAGCCACAGACGATCAACACCGGTGGCTCCCGCGGCCTGCCGGTGCAGTTTGTGGTCCAGAATACGGATATTGAGAAGGTGCGTCAGATCATCCCCGATTTTCTAGCCGGGGCACGAAAGCACCCCGCCTTCAGCTTCGTGGAGGTGGACATGCTGTTCAACCAGCCTGAGCTCGTCCTGGACATTGATCGTGCACGCGCAGACGCGCTCGGCGTGGACGTCGCGCAGATTGCCGATGTCGTACAGGCCTCCCTGAGTGGCCAGCGCTACGGCTATTTTCTGCGCGAGGGCGAGCAGTTCGAGATCATCGGGCAGCTTCTGCGCGGGGCGCGCAATGATCCGCGTGATGTTGCGCGACTGCAGGTACGCGCCGCAGACGGAACGCTGATCCCCGCCGAAAATTTTGTCACCATGCGCGAACAGACATCGGCGCCGGTGCTGTTCCGCTTCAATCGCTTCACCGCCGCGACCTTTTCTGCGAACCTGGCGGATGGTGTTCCGCTGGGCGACGGGATTCGGGCCATGCAGGGCATTGCCGCAGACCTCCTGGATGATACTTACAATACCGAGCTCGCCGGCCAGTCGCGGGAGTTTGCCGACACCGGTAGCAGTCTGTTGTTCGTGTTTATCCTGGCGCTGCTGCTGATCTACCTGGTGCTTTCCGCGCAGTTCGAGAGCTTCCGCGACCCGCTCGCCATCATGCTGACCGTGCCAATGGCGATCACCGGCGGCCTGATAGCGCTATGGTATTTTGGCCAGACGCTGAATATCTTCTCCCAGATCGGCCTGATCATGCTGATCAGCCTGGTGACCAAGAACGGCATTCTGATTGTCGAGTTTGCCAACCAGCGCCGGGCAGCGGGCCTGTCTATTGCCGAGGCGGTAGAAGATGCCGCGGCGGCACGCTTTCGACCCATTCTCATGACCACACTGTCCACCGTGCTGGGGACGTTGCCGATTGCGCTGGCCCTTGGCGCAGGCGCACAGAGTCGGGTTCCCCTGGGCCTTGCGGTGATCGGAGGCATGTTACTTGGGTCATTTCTGTCACTGTATGTCGT
>JBHEPQ010000212.1:0-5646 GCA_046260215.1 Chromatocurvus sp. | reverse complement strand
ATTGTCTTAACTGACAGGGTTTTAAATGGCAGGGTTTGGGCTGACAGGAGATCTGATTTATGGCGAAACCACTGGCGGGATTGCGTATTCTCGATCTCACCCACATGTTGTCGGGTCCCTATGGTGCGATGATCCTCGCGGATCTGGGTGCCGAGACCATCAAGGTGGAGCCGCTGAAAGGTGAGGGTACGCGCAAGCTGCTGGCGACTGATCCGGCCAATTCTCTCGATGGGCAGGGTGCCTATTACATCACGCTCAACCGCAACAAGCAGAGCGTGGCTCTCGATCTGAAAAGCGAGGAGGGCCTCGGGGTTTTCTACGACCTGGTGCGCACTGCCGATATCGTGATCGAGAATTTCAGCGCCGGCGTGGCCGACAAGCTGAAGATCAGTTACCCGTTCCTGAGCGAGGTTAATCCGCGCATTATCACCTGTTCGATCAGTGGCTTTGGCAACGCGGGCCCCGACTTCCAGCGTCCCGCCTTCGATCAGGTGGTGCAGGCGCTGGGCGGTGGTATGTCAATCACGGGGACGGATTCGGAACACCCGACACGGGCCGGGATTCCCATCGGCGATCTCGGCGGTGGCATGTTCGGTGCCATGGGGGTGATGGCCGCACTGTACGAGCGTGAGCGCAGCGGCAAGGGTCAGCACGTGGATATTTCCATGCTCGATTGCCAGATCTCGATGCTCAACTATATGGCAACAATGTACTTCCTGTCGGGTAATGAACCGACCCCGATCGGCAACAGTCATTTTGTCCATGTGCCCTACAACAGCTACCGCACGGCCGACGGGCACATTATTATTGCGGTCATCTTTGATAGCTTCTGGGAAAATCTGCTGGAAGTCGTGGACTACGAGCCGTTCCGCGACGAAAAATACAGGACCCAGCCGGGCCGCCTCGCCGACAAGGAGTTTATCGATGGCACTCTCAACGAGTTGTTTAAAACCAACACCTCTGAACATTGGTTGAGTCGCCTTACTGAGAAACGCATTCCCTGTGCCAGAGTCAATCGCTTCAGCGAGGCCCTGTCGGATGAGCAGCTGCTGTCGCGCAACATGGTGGTCGATCTGCAGCATCCGAATGGCAGCAGCACGCGCGGCCCCGGGAATCCCATCAAGCTGTCGCGAACCGACGAGGAGTCTTTTTCTGCTGCGCCCCTTCTGGGCGAGCACACGGACAGCGTGCTGGCGGATGTTCTGGGATATAGTGAGGCGCAGATTCGCCTGCTGCGCGAGGAGGGAAGAATCGCATGACGAGCAATACGATCCGTATCAACGAAGTCGGACTGCGCGACGGGCTGCAGAGCCAACCGCGGCACCTCAATCTCGAACAGCGTCTGCAACTGGCTGCCTCTTTGATGGACGCCGGATTGAAACATCTGGAGATTGGAAGCTTCGTTTCCCCCAAAGTCGTGCCGCAGATGGCAGGTACCGGCGAGTTGATTTCCGCGCTGGACGTGCCGCCCGATGTTCAGCTCAGCGCCCTTATTCCGAACATGAAGGGCTACGAGCTGGCGCGGGAGGCCGGGATAGAAACCGTGGCAGTCGTGGTTTCGGCAACCGAAACCATGAATCAGAAAAATATCAACATGAGCCTGGAGAAGACTCTGGACGTCGCGCGGGCCATCATCGAACGCGGCGCATCCGAGGGGGCGAAAGTGCAGGCCTATCTCGCGGTTGCCTTTGAATGTCCCTTCGAGGGGCCGACACCGCAGGAGGTGGTTATCTCACAGGCGGCGCAGCTGGCAGAGTGGGGTGCACACGAGATCGTCATCGCCGACACCATCGGCGCTGCAAATCCCGCCGCGGTGCGTGAATTGATGAATGCGCTGGTTCGCACGCATGGTGCGGACAGACTTGCCTGCCACTTCCATGACACCCGGGCAATGGGGCTCGCGAATGTGTTTGCCGCTATCGAGAGTGGCGTTCGACAGTTTGACAGTTCGATAGGTGGCCTCGGCGGTTGCCCGTTCGCGCCCGGTGCCAAGGGTAACGTCGCCACGGAAGATGTGGTTATGCTCTGTGAACAGATGGGCTTTAGCACCGGCGTGAAGATGCCTGCACTCCTTAAGTCGGTGGAGCTGGTGGGTGAATCAATCGGCTCGCCACAGGGCGGTCGGGCCCATTACTGGTTGAGCAGGAACGCGGCCTAGGCACGCGACGGGGAGATGCCGGCGGTGTTCCTCGGACGACCGCCTGTCACAGATAACAGCTAGGAGAGAAGCGCATGGCATACAGACTGGGTGTTGATGTCGGGGGTACGTTTACCGACTTTCTGTTGATGAATGACGAGACCGGTGAGACCCACACCGCAAAGGTTCCGTCAACACCCGAGGATTCCTCCATCGGGGTGCTCAACGGCATAGCCCGTATTTGCGAGGAGACCGGGATTGATCCGACCGATATCCGTCTGGTAATGCACGGGACCACGGTCGCCACCAACGCGGTGCTCACCGGACGCGGCGCGAAGGTCGGCCTGGTGACCACGGCGGGTTTTGAAGACACTCTGCAGGTGGCGCGCTCCTATTGCCCTGGCGGCCTGGGGGGTTGGGTGACCTACGTCAAGAGCCCGCTGCTGGCGCCGCTGGAATTGACCATTGGTGCGCACGAGCGTCTCGCGGCGGACGGCTCGGTGGTAACGCCGCTGGATGAAGAGCGGCTGCGTGAGGATTTGCGCTCCCCGCACTCGACGGGGCAGGTCGAGGCGCTGACCATCTGCTTCATCAACGCCTATATCAATCGCGAGCACGAGGAGCGAGCGAAGGCGATTGCCAGCGATATATTCGTCGATACGCCGATCTCCATCTCCAGCGACGTTGTGCCGGAGATGCAGGAGTACGAGCGCACCGAGACCACGGTGGTGAATTCCTACGTGCGGCCAGAGGTGGCGCGTTACGTCGACAATCTGCAGCGAGCGCTGGAAGAGCGTATGGGTGGCGATACGCAGCTATCTATCCTGCGTTCTGATGGTGGCCTTGCCTCTGCCCGTGCCTCCTCGGAATCCCCCGTGAACATGCTCATGTCGGGCCCCGCCGGAGGCGTTGCGGGGGCGATCTACTTCTGCAGCCGCGCCGGCTACGACAATATTCTGACCTTCGACATGGGCGGGACATCAACCGATGTGGCGCTTATTCAGGGATCCAGGGCACGCGTCCGCAGAGAAACTTACGTCGGCGACGTGCGCGTGCGCGCGCCGTCAGTTGACGTGCGCACCGTGGGTGCCGGTGGCGGCTCGATTTCCTTTGTACCTGCATTGACGAAAGCCCTGCGCGTCGGTCCGGAGTCAGCTGGTGCCGTTCCAGGTCCCGCCTGCTACATGAAGGGCGGTGAGGAGCCTACCGTCTGTGATGCCAACGTCGTGCTCGGCTACCTGCCTTCGGACGTACAGCTGGGCGGCAAGATGGAAATCAATTACGACGCTTCGGTCAGGGCGGTACAGAAAGTCGCGGATGCCATGGATATCAGTCTGATGGAGGCGGCGGAGGGCATTGTCCGCATCGCCAACGAATCAATCTTCGGTGCCTTGCGGCTGGTATCGGTAGAGCAGGGCTACGACCCACGCGATTTTGCGCTGGTGGGGTTTGGCGGAGCCGGACCTCTGCACGCCAATGCGCTGGGTATTCTGACCAATGCCTGGCCGGTGATTGTGCCCCCGGGACCTGGGGTCCTGTGCGCTTACGGCGACGCGACTACGCAGGTGCAGGACGAGGCATCGCGCACGTATCTGATGATGGCGGGCGATCTGACTGACGACAAGCTCATGGCAGATCTGAAGGAACTGCAGGAGCGCGCGGGTGCTTCTCTGCGAGCTGACGGTATCGCTGCCGAGGACCAGGAAGTGGTTTTCCAGGCCGACCTCCGCTACGTTGGCCAGGCCTTCCAGATCACGGTCGACTTTACCGAGGAGGAACTGCGTGACACGGGTGTGGCGCTGCTGACCAATGCGTTTGACGCCGAGCACGAGCAGCTGTTCACTTTCAAGCTGGGTGATGGCCACGAGATATTGATGATCCGTGCGGTTGCCAAAGCACGAACGCGTGCTATTGAGGCAGCGACAGCGGGTGATGCATCGGCGACGCTTACCGACTGTGTTATACACGAGAGCCGTTTCTACGTGGATGGCGAGTGGCACGATATCAATATCTACCATCGTGAAAAGCTGCACGAGGGTCTGACGGTGCCGGGCCCGGCAATCGTACTGGAAATGGACTCCACGACGGTCGTGTTGCCGGATTACGCCGCCAGCGTGGACACGATTGGCAATCTCTTGATCAACCCGGCAGCCTGAGGAGAACCTGACAATGGCAGTAAAAATTATTCAGACCAATACGGCGCCGCTGAAGAAAGTCGACGTTGACGGCGTCACCGTGGATCTTATCGAGAATGCCCTGAAGAATGCGCGTGTCGAAATGGATGCCGTGCTGTTCCGCACGGCCATGTCACCGGGTATCCGCGAGCAGGGCGACTGTTTCCCGATGATTGCCAACCGCGATGGTAAGATGGTCGTGGGACAGTTCGGTTCCTTTATCGGCCCGTTCCTGTCTGTCTATGATGCAGACCTCGAGGAAGGCGATATCATCCTCACCAACGATCCCTACATGTGTAACGCGGCAGTGTCGCACCTGCCGGACTGGATTGTCCTGGTGCCTATATTCAAGGATGGACGACACATCGCCTGGAGTGCCATGTTCGGTCACATGTCCGATAACGGTGGTATGGTGCCTGGATCGATGCCTATCAATGCGACCAGTATTTTTCAGGAAGGCATCCGCATTCCGCCCACCAAGCTTTATCGCAAGGGCGTACTGCAGGAGGATGTTCTCGAGTTGATTCTGCACAACGTTCGCATGCCGCAGTGGAATCGCTTCGACCTCAACGCCCTGGTTGCCGCGTGCAAGACGGCCGCACGTCGCTGCGTGGAAGTTGCCGAACGTTTCGGCGACGATGTACTGGATACCACCATGGACGTGATGCTGCAGCGCAATCGCGACGCCATGCAGCATATTATTGAAAACTTCATACCGGAAGAGCCGCGGGAATTTGAGGATTATCTGTGCGATGACGGCATGGGCATGGGGCCCTATCGCATAAAATGCCGTGTTTGGCGCGAGGGACCGAAGGCGATTTTCGATTTTGACGGTACCGACCCGCAGGCCCAGAGCTCGGTGAATTTCTTCCTGAATGAAGATATGTTCAAGATGTTCTTCGGTTCCTTCACCATCAACGTGGTGGATCCACAGATTGTCTTCAACGACGGCTTTTACGACCTGGTCGAGGTGCGCATCCCGGAAGGCACGCTGCTGAAGCCGAAGTTCCCGGCTGCGCTGTCGGGCCGCACGCACGCACTGGGCCGGATTTTCGACGTGATGGGTGGGCTGCTGGGCCAGAGTGCGCCGGATGCGATGAACGCAGCTGGCTTCTCCGACTCGCCGCACCTGTTCTACGCCGGCTACGACGAGAAGGGCGAGTGGTTCCAGCTGTTCCAGATCGGCTTCGGCGGTATTCCGGGCCGGCCCGTGGGCGACGGTCCCGACGGCCACTCCCTGTGGCCCGGCTTTACCAATGTGCCCAACGAGTTCATCGAGAGTTACTTTCCGCTGCGCATCGAGCAATACGCGACCATCCCCGACTCCGGCGGCGC
>JBHEPQ010000208.1:0-6936 GCA_046260215.1 Chromatocurvus sp. | reverse complement strand
GCCGCAGATTCCAATTTCTCCGCGTACGTCTGCCACACGCAGTTCCTCGTTCAATGCGCCAAACAATTTGAGAATCGTTTCAGAATCTAGCATGATCGGTTACGCTCTCTCCAGAAAGTTACCAAGAACGAATAGTCCCCTGGCGCGAAACCAGGCAGGCGACTCCACCAGCGCCATGGCTTTAAGGTTTTCAATACCGGAAACGAACCACGGCACATCCAGAGCAGGTATACCGGCACACCAGGCAGGCGGCGGCATGGCGTTTTCAGAGCAGAGCGCTTCCGTGACGGATGCACATAGAGCCCGCAAGCGCATATCCAGCTCCATGGCCGGAGCCTCTTGAATCAAGGCGGCATTGCGAGTGGATCGGAATGCATCAACAAAGTCAAAAAGATGTGTTTTCCAGGAATCGAAGCCGTCCAGCACGATACGGAGAGAAACGTCTGGTATCGAATCCACTGGCATTCGCAGGAAATGCGTCACAGCGGCCTCCACCCCTTGCCCCGGCATACCCAGCGCCTCGGCAACACGCTCTACCGTTCCAATGCGCCAGTTATGCCCCGGACTTTCAAGAAGTTGCAGCCCCCTGAATGAAATGGCCGCTCGTGCCGCCAACTCTCGTTGTGACAAGCCTGCCCGTCTTCTTGATTCTGCCAGCACATTCATGAAAACAAAATAAGCGACTCATTATATTATGTCAACTGAAAAATGGCATGCGAAATGGCGTGCACAATGTCGTTGACAGCGGGACGGAACCCTGTCATCATTTCGTCATTTCCAGTAACAACAGTACAATGCTTATGACGAATAAACGCCCATTTAAACGATGCACGGTCGTGTGCTTCAACGAGGACAAGATAGCGACCCTCAAGAAGCAACTGCCCTCCGAGAAGGATCTGCGGGCATCTGCCCGTCGTCATAAGGTGCTGGGCCATCCGGCACGCCAGGCTATTCTGCATCTACTTGGAATAGATGAGTGCTGTGTCTGCGACATTGCGGAGGTGCTCGGCAAACCGGTCTCGACGGTATCCCAACACCTTCGGATGCTGGTGTCGGAAGGGGTTCTGGAGTACCGCCAGGAAGGTAAGCTGGTCTTTTATTACCTGGCGCAGGACGCCAGCGGGGTAGTCGATCAAAAGAATCTGTCACGGGAGGCCATACGATGAACCGTTTTGTTCGTCGAACGCTGTGCCTGCTTCTGATCGGCTTCATGGGAATGGGCTCCGTTGGGCTGGGTCTCTGCATCTGTGCGGTCGGGGGTGCTGAACCGGGAGTGGGCTGTTGCGGCGACTGCCAGAGCACGGATTACGGACCGGACCGCCTGCAGAATGCCGATACGGCAATCTTCGCGGCAACGCGTGGAGACAGCAGCACTGATTGTATGTGCGTGTCTTTCCCGTCGGGAGCGATGCGGCGGGCATCTTCGCAAGACTCGATGCTCTCGCTATCGATCAAGATGCTCTTTCTGCCTGCATATCATGCAGCTTGCTTCGATCACGAATCGGGTGCCGGTGTTCGCTCGAACCTGTTCCTCGCTCAGCGCACGTCGATGCGTACGTCTGCCTTTCTGCTTGCGCAGCGTACCGTCGTCCTGCTTATCTGATCCCGACCGACATCCCCGTCTGCCGCATGGGTCTTCCCTTTTACCGGCATGGCGGGGGTCTCTCTTTGCCGTCAGCCGCCGGCCACACCGTCCAGGCGCGCGGCAAACACCCTCACCGTTTCTCGAACTTACTGAACACGTACAAATTTAATTATTACTGGAGACAACAATGACAAAACGATACAGACCTACAAAGCACAGCCTCTCGTGGCTGGCCTGCGCACTGACCGGGGTTTCCCTGCTGGCAAGCGGTTGCGGCAAGAGCAACTCATCGGTGCATGCGGAGCACGAAGACCATGCTGAACATTCCGGGACAGAATTCGTCAGCACGGCCCATACGCACGATAATCCAGATGAGACGTGCTTCATCTGCGACCCGTCGAAGCGGAACAAAGGACGCCTTTGGTGCAAGGAACACGGTCGTTACGAGGATCGATGCTGGCTTTGCCACGCCGAATTGGAGGATAAGGACCGTCTCTACTGCAAGGAGCACGCGCTCTATGAGGACGAGTGTTTTCTTTGTCATCCGGAAATCGAAGACGGTCATGATTCGGCCCGTTCCCTGCCGCCCGAGGAAGGCGGCGGGAAAGCCGAAACAACGGCGCTTTTCTGCAACGAACATGGCGTACCGGAAGCGGAATGCGCCATCTGTCAGCCTGATCTGGCGGCAGCGCTCGAGCCCGGAGAAAGCCTGAAAGTGCGCTTCTTGTCTGAGTCCGCCGCTGACAAGGCAGGCATACGCACGGAACGCGCGCCTTTCACGAAGGCGGCACCAGGCATCAAGGCCTATTGTGAAGTAGCGTTCAACCGAAACCGGATGGCAAAAGTCACGCCGATGGTCGGCGGGATCATCCACGAGGTTTTGCATGACGTCGGCGACGATGTCGCGGCGGGTGATGTACTGGTCCAATTGCATTCGGCGGAGGTCGCGACGGCCAAAAGCGATTATCTGGCCGCTCTGGTCGAGTTGGATACCCGCCGCGACACATTCGAACGCGAAAAACGTCTTAATGAGCAGCAGATTTCGGCCGAACGGGAGTTTCTGGACGCGCAGGCGGTCCACCGCACGGCCCGCCTCGCTGCGAGCAACCTTCGGCAGAAGCTGCTCAACCTCGGACTCACCGAGGAGGCTGTCGCCGGTATCGAGAAGGAGCAGGACGCGTCGGCGCATATCGCGATTCGCGCACCGTTCGCGGGCACGTTGGTCGAGCGCAATGCCGTCTACGGCGAAGCCATCGAGGAAGGTCACACCCTGTTTACAGTGGCGGATCTTTCGACACGCTGGCTGGAGCTGTCCGTTCCGGCGCGTCACATCGCCCAACTGAACGTCGGCCAGACCATGGAAGCCCGCTTTCCCGATCTCCCGGGACAGGTCTACACCGGTGCCATCACCTGGATTGATTCTGCCGTCGATCCGCACACCCGCATGGTGTGCGCGCGGGCGGTTGCGGAGGATCCCGAGCGCCGGGCGAAAACGGGTCTCTTCGGTGAGGCCCGTATCCTGATCGGCAATGAACAATCTGCGGCCGTCGTTCCACGTGATGCCGTACAACGCCATGAGGGGGCGGACTTTGTGTTTGTGCAGGATGCACCCGACCTCTTCTCGCTCCGGCGGGTTGTACTCAGTAACGCGAAAGGTGAGAACATCCACATTCTTGCCGGCGTGAACACTGATGACCGGGTCGTCGTCGATAATAGCTTCATCGTCATGTCGGAATTCCTGAAATCCCGACTCGGTGCCGGATGCGTTCATGAATAGGAGGCAGCGCCATGCTATCAAAACTGATTGAATTCGCGCTGAAAAATCGGCTGCTTGTGCTTATGCTGTTTGCCGTGGCCGCTGGACTCGGGATGTGGCGATTGACCCAGCTTCCGGTGGATGCGTTCCCCGACACCACCCCCATCCAGGTGCAGATCAACACGGTTGCCCCGGCGCTCAATCCCGAGGAAATCGAGCAACAGATCACACTCCCGGTCGAACTGTCCATCGGGGGACTGCCCGGCCTCGTCAATGTACGGTCCGTCTCTAAATTCGGCTTCTCCCAGGTGGTGGCCACCTTCGACGACAACACCGCGATCACTGATGCACGCCAATATGTCTCCGAGCGCATCAACGCAGTGGAACTGTCGACCGGCATTGATCGCCCACAACTGGGACCGATTGCAACCGGGCTCGGCGAAATTTTCCACTATATCGTCCGCTCTACCAATCCATCACGCACACGCGAGGAACTGAGAACCCTGCATGACTGGGTGATCAAGCCGGAGCTGCGGAAGGTGCCCGGCGTCGCCGAAGTGAATTCCTGGGGCGGCGAGGTTCGTCAGTATCATGTCATCGTCTCGCCCGATGCCCTACTGAAATTCGGATTAACACTGGATGATGTGTATGCGGCGCTGGAGAAGAACAACAACAACGTGGGCGGCGGGCTTCTCACCGCCTCGGGCATCTCCCGGACGGTCCACGGGCTGGGGCGCGTGACGAATATCCGGCAAATCGAGAACATCGTTGTGGCAGCCTTTCGCGGCAGCCCCGTGCAGATCAGCGACATTGCCGAGGAGGTCCGGATCGACCACGAAATCCGCCGGGGCGCCGTAACAGCCGATGGTCGCGGCGAAGTGGTTCTCGGGCTTGCCTTCATGCTTATGAGCGAGAACGCGCAGGCCGTGACCACAGCACTGAAAGCGAAACTCGACGCCGTACGCCCCGCACTTCCCGACGACGTTGTTCTCGAGACGGTCTACGACCGCACGGAGCTGACCTCCGCCGTTATGACAACCGTGCAGCATAACCTGCTTCTCGGTGCGGTACTGGTCATCGTCGCCCTGTTTGTCCTGCTGGGAAACCTGCGGGCAGGGCTGCTCGTGGCACTGGTGATTCCCATGACCCTGTTGTTTGCCGTTCTCGGCATGTACGAGTTCGCGATTGCCGCCAGCCTGCTCAGCCTGGGGGCTATGGACTTCGGCATTATTATCGACGGCTCCGTCGTGATGACCGATGCCAACCTGCGCAGCCTGTCCGAGCATGCCAGGCATTTGGGGCGGCCATTGACATCGAGCGAGCGTTTACAGACGGTACTAGAGTCGAGCAAAGAAGTCGCCCGGCCCATTGCGTTTGGCATTGGCATCATCCTGCTCGTCTTCCTACCGGTTCTGACGCTGGCAGGCATCGAGGGAAAGATGTTCAAACCGATGGCGTGGACGTTCATGTTCGCGTTAGTCGGCGCGCTTCTGATCGCCCTCATCCTGTCGCCGGTGTTAAGCTACTATTGCCTCTCTCGCCGGGCCAAGCCGGCGGAAGGTCGCTTAGATCGCGGCTTGACGCGCGCGTATCGCGCGCTGCTTTCGCGTGCGATGCGGGGCCGCACCTGGGTGCTCCTCGTGGTGGTCGCGCTCCTGGCGTTCACGGGCTGGCGGGCGACACGGCTGGGCGGCGAATTCCTGCCCCGGCTCAGCGAAGGCGCACTGGTGCTCAACACCATCCGGCTGGCCGGCATCTCCATTGACCAGTCAACAGACAACAACACGCGTATCGAGGCGCTGCTGAAAAAAACCTTTCCTGATGAGATTCGGCACGTGTGGAGCCGCATCGGTACAGCGGAAGTGGCCACCGATCCGATGGGAACCGAGCTAACCGACATCTTCATCTCGCTTAAGCCGCGCGAGAGTTGGACCCGCGCCGATACGCAGGCTGAACTGGCCGAAGCCATGCAGGAGGAGCTGTCGGATATGCCGGGGCTCAACATGGTGCTGACCCAGCCCATCGAGATGCGCCTGAACGAAATGATTTCCGGCATTCGCACGGATCTCGGCATCAAGATTTATGGCGACGACTTCGATGAACTGGTACGCATCAGCGACGAGATTCAGACCGTACTGCTCGACATATGGGGTGCCTCGGATATCGCAGTCGATCAGTTGACCGGCCAGCCGACGCTTCAGGTACGCGTCGACCAAGAGGCCCTTGCGCGCCATGGCGTGGCCAGTCGCCATGTCCTGGAGATGGTGGAAGCAGTCGGGGGTCGTTCCGTTGGTCAGGTATTCGAAGGGCAGCGGCAGTTCGATCTGGTGGCGCGGCTGCCCGATCCGTACCGCCGCGACGCCGACCTGCTGGGCGATATCATCGTGCCGACGGAGTCAGGCGGACACTATCCACTGCGCACATTGGCCACGCTGGAGACCACCGACGGTCTGGCCACGATTAACCGGGAATGGGGCCGCCGCCTCATCCGCGTGCAATGCAACGTCGTGGGACGCGACGTGACATCCTTTATCGCCGAGGCCAAGCGGCTTATCGACAAACGAGTCGACATGCCGGAGGGCTATGTCGTCGAATGGGGCGGACAGTTCGAGAACCTTGAACGGGCGCAACGCCGCTTCATGCTGGTCGTACCCGCTACGCTTCTGCTGGTGTTCATGCTGCTGTTTTTCAGCATGAAAAATCTGCGGGATGTGCTGCTGATCTACACGGGAATCCCGTTTGCCTTGATCGGGGGCGTTCTGGCGCTGTGGCTGCGCGACATTCCGTTCAGCGTCAGTGCGGCCGTAGGCTTTATTGCGCTATCCGGTCTCGCAGTCATGGACGGCCAGGTGCTGGTCGTGGCGATTCGCGGATTCCTTACATCGGGCAGACCGCTGCGCGATGCCGTCATTGACGGCGGCTGCCGCCGCCTGATGCCGGTGCTGGCGACATCGGTCACCGACGTGCTTGGCTTCCTGCCGATGGCGCTGTCCACTGGTGTAGGCGCGGAGGTCCAGCGGCCGCTGGCTACCGTCATCATCGGCGGCATGTCCACATCCACCCTCCTTACCTTATTCGTCTTGCCGATTCTGTACACCCTTGCACACCGAAGAGATGCGGCTTTGCCGCAGTCGTCCAACTGAATGGAGAAACTCATGATAAACCATTTATCAATGAAAATCGCGCCAGCCCTGCTCGCTGCAAGCCTCCTAGCCGGGTGTGCGGTGCCGGGCAGCCGGCCCCTGCTTCCGGAACCGCGCCCGCTGGGCGCTCAAGTCCCGACTGTCGGCCAGCGCTTCCCGCATAGCCCCGAGGACATTGTTGATGCCGTCCCCGAGCCAAGCGGCAATCTCAGTTTGGAGGAGGCGCTGGCCGCATCCCTGATACGCAACCCGGAAATATTTGCCTTCTCCTACGGCGTGCGGGCCGCAGAAGCGCGCCTGCTACAGGCAGGCGCACTGCCAAATCCGGAGCTAAGGATTGAGGTCGAGGAATACGATCGCGGCGGCGAAGGCCTCGACTCGGCTGAAACGGCCGTCGTTCTCGCCCAGGCATTCGAACTCGGCGGGAAAAGGCGGTGGCGCACACGCATTGC
>JBHEPQ010000188.1:0-5227 GCA_046260215.1 Chromatocurvus sp. | reverse complement strand
CTCGCGGGTAACGTCGAACTGTTTTCCGACCTCTTCCAGCGTGTGATCTGTGTTCATGTCGATGCCAAACCGCATGCGCAGAACTTTCGCTTCGCGCGCCGTCAGTCCGCCGAGCACATCTTTTGTGGCTTCCTGCAGGCCCTGGCCGGTCGCGGAATCTATCGGCGAATGAATCGTGTGATCCTCGATGAAATCGCCCAGGTGTGAGTCTTCATCGTCGCCGATGGGCGTCTCCATGGAGATCGGCTCCTTGGCGATCTTCAATACCTTGCGCACCTTGTCTTCCGGCATCTCCATGCGCTCGCCCAGTTCCTCCGGCGTCGGTTCGCGGCCCATCTCCTGCAGCATCTGGCGGGAGATGCGATTTAGCTTGTTGATGGTTTCTATCATGTGCACCGGGATGCGGATGGTACGCGCCTGATCGGCGATAGAGCGGGTGATAGCCTGGCGTATCCACCAGGTCGCGTAGGTCGAGAACTTGTAGCCGCGGCGGTATTCGAACTTGTCTACCGCCTTCATCAGGCCGATGTTGCCTTCCTGAATAAGATCCAGGAACTGCAGGCCGCGGTTGGTGTACTTCTTGGCAATGGAGATGACCAGACGCAGGTTAGCCTCGACCATTTCTTTCTTGGCGCGACGGGCCCGGGCTTCGCCCATCGACATGCGACGGTTGATTTCCTTGATTTCCAGGACGCTGAGCCCGGCCAGCTCCTCAATCTGCTGGATGCGTCGCTGCGCTCGCTGTATGTCTTCCTTGCGGGCGGTGAGTCGAGTGCCGTAATCCTTCTTGCGCGCCAGCCGCGTGACCCACTTGACGTCGGCCTCGCTGCCCTGAAACGTCTGGACAAAATCTTTGCGCGGCATGCCACAGTAGCGCACCGCTATCGTCATGATTTCGCGTTCCTGGTCGCGAATCAGGCCGAGTGACGTGCGTGCCGCCTCGTTCAATGGCTCGATGGTCTTCGGTGTGAACTTGAAAAACTTGAACAACTCGCCGAGCTTCTCCATTTCAGCGATGCTGTTCTTGTCGCTGCGCCCGTTGGCTGCAATGGCTTTCTCGACCTTGTTGTACTGTCGCTTGAGCGCGGTGAAACGCTTCTTGGCCTCTACCGGGTCGGGCCCGGTTTCGGTTTCTTCCTCGGAGTCGGCATTGGCGGCGGCCTCGGCAATCTGGGCCGCTGACGGCACGTGGTCTGCCGGGTCGAGGTATCCGATCAGGATGTCACTCAGCTTACGCTCCTCCTTCGTTACCAGCGTATACTGGTCGAGCACCGTTTTCACGGCTCCCGGGTAGAAGGCGAGGGCGGCCATCAACTCACGGATACCTTCCTCGATGCGTTTGGCGATAACAATTTCGCCTTCGCGGGTAAGCAGTTCCACGGTGCCCATTTCGCGCATGTACATGCGCACGGGATCGGTTGTGCGTCCGGCTTCTGTCTCGACGGCGGCGAGGGCCGCAGCGGCTTCAGCAGCCGCGATATCGTCGGCCGAGCTGTCGCCCTCGGTCATGATGAGCTCGTCGGTGTCCGGCGCCTGCTCATAGACATGGATACCCATGTCGTTGATCATCTGAATAATGTCTTCTACCTGATCCGGATCGGAGATGTCCTCCGGCAGGTGGTCGTTCACCTCGGCATAGGTGAGGTAGCCCTGTTCCTTACCCTTTGCGATCAGGGACCTCAGGCGGGACTGTTGTTTAACAACACTGGTCATTAAGAAACCCTACGTTAATATATAAAATGCAATAAAGTCAGCCGGCCATTATAGCGTGAAACGGCAGAATATGCCCACAATGTGTCCGGGTAATATGTTAGTGCAATCCCTGCGTGCCTACATGCAGCCACTGGTGGTGCACTTGTCTCGTATGCATTTCATCCATGCGCTCCATCCATGCGCTCCATTCATGAGCTGCATCCATGAGCTTCATCACGACACGCGGTTCAGGTGCGTGATGAGTGCACGCGATCGAGCCTGCCGGGAAAGTCGGTTCGGAGTCAGCCGCCGCGTTGTCTTTTATCGAGTTGCTGCAGCTGGTGCAGCAGATCCTTTAGTGTCTGCTTTTGCTCAAGATTCATCTGAGCGTAGTCGGTAGTTCGCAGTTTGTCGACCTGCGCGGCTATCCGCGCGCGCTGTGGCAGCAGCACCAGGCGTGAAATCGTGTCGCGGAACTGTTCCTCAATCCCCTCCCTGGGTATGAGGCGTTCCTGTCCGGCAAGGCGATTCAGCAGTTCCCCCTGTGGTGTGCCGTACCAGTGCCCCAGCAGCATGGCAGTGCTGGATTCGGGGCGCCGCTGCAGCAGGGTGAGTATGTCGCACAGCAGGGCTGCGTCCTCGCCCTCGAGATCCGACAGTTCACCCGGATCGGCGATTGCCGCCGCCTCGGGCCTGTGCAGCAGCAGGGCTATGGCACTTTGCGCGAGGTTGGCGTGGCCGTCGTCGGCGGCGCGCTGAGGCTGTCGCTTGCGCGGCGTCTCCGCCGCCGGGCTGTCGTCGTCCGCCTCGTCCGCCTCTGGCGCATAAGGATCATGGCCCGGTCCGGGATCGCCGGCTTCCCTGTTTTCGGCGTAGTGCTGAGCGGCGCTGCCGCGACCGCCACCCCGGCTGCTCGCGCCCACGCTGTTTCCCGTCTCCCGTGGAGGCGGCGGCACTTCCAGTTTCATCAGGCTGTCCAGCTCCAGGCCCGTGCGCTCGGCCAGCTCGCGGAACATCAGTTCCCGGTAGACGCCCGCGGGCAGCTGCCGCAGGTAGGGCAGTACCTGCTGGCTGTAGCGTGCACGCCCGTCCAGCGTGGCGGTGTCGAGACCCTGCGCCAGATTGTCGAACAGGAACTGCTCGAGCGGCTGCGCGCTGGCCAGCTGCCCGCGGAACGCCTCCGCGCCCTCGCGGCGCACCATCGTATCGGGATCATCGCCCTCGGGGAGAAACAGGAAGCGTGCCTGACGGCCGTCGGTCATGCACGGCAGAGTGTTCTCGAGCGCGCGGAAAGCCGCCTTGCGCCCGGCCTCGTCGCCGTCGAAGCAAAATACGACCTCGGGACAGAGGCGGAAGATGCGCTCGAGGTGGGTCTTGCTGGTGGCTGTGCCCAGGGTGGCGGTGGCGTAGCTGATACCGCTCTGTGCCAGGGCAATCACGTCCATGTAGCCCTCGACCACGAGCAGCCGGTCGAGCTTGCGGTTGGCCTGGCGTGCCTCACACAGGCCGTACAGCTCGCGACCCTTGTTGAAGATCGGGGTTTCCGGGGAGTTCAGGTATTTCGGTCTGTCATCGCCGAGTACGCGACCGCCGAAGGCGACGATGCGCCCGCGCTGATCGCGGATGGGAAAGACCACGCGGTCGCGAAAGCGGTCGTACAGTCGTCCCGCCTCGTTTTTTACCAGCATCCCGGTGTCCAGCAATTGCTGGCGCTGTTCGTCGCCGTCGCCGAGAGCCTGCAGCAGGTTGTCCCATCCCGGCGGTGCGAAACCGAGGCCGAAACTGCGCGCGACTTCTCCCGACAGACCCCGCCCTTTCAGGTAATCCACCGCGCGGCCAGCCTGTGTATGGGTGCGCAGGGCGTGCTGGTAGAAGCGCGCCGCCCGCTCCAGCAGGGCATACAGCGGACGGTGTCGGGATTCGGCGGAGGCTTGCGCGGCGCCGCGCCCGCTGTCTTCCCGCGGTATGCTCAGGCCGAGGCCGCCGGCGAGGGTCTCCACAGCCTGCGGAAAGTCCACGTTGTCGTAATCCATTACAAAGCCGAGGGCATTGCCACCGGCGCCGCAGCCGAAACAGTAAAAAAACTGCTTGTCGGGATTGACGGTGAAGGAGGGCGTTTTCTCGTCGTGGAAGGGGCAGCGGGCGCTGTAGTTCTTGCCGGTTTTTTTCAGCTTGACCCGTCGGTCGACGATGTCGACCAAATCGACCCGCTCCAGCAGGTCGTCGAGAAAACTCTGTGGAATGCGTCCGGCCATGGGCTCTCTGGGATGTTCGGCCTGGGAGCTCGGCAGACCGATGGTAAAGCAGATCCCCGGCGGCTGACGCCCGACAGGTTTTGCGGGTCAGGCGGTGAGTTTCGCCTTGACGCGCTGACTGACCGCGCCCATGTCTGCCCGACCCTGCAGCTGGAGTTTGAGCTCGGCCATCACCGCACCCATGGCCTGCATGCCGCTGGCGCCGCTGCTTGTAATGGCGATGTCAATCAGGGCATCCAGCTCGGCGTCCGACAGCTGGGTTGGCAGGAATTCCTGGATAACCGCCATCTCGGCGACTTCCTTATCGGCAAGCTCCTGCCGACCGGCCTCTTCGTACTGAGCCTGCGAGTCCCGCCGCTGTTTGACCATCTTGTCGAGTATGGCCAGCGCACGGGCGTCGTCCACGTCGATGCGCTCATCCACTTCAATCCGCTTGAACTCCGACTGGATCAGCCGGATAGTGCCGAGCCGGTCTTTGTCCCGCGCCCGCATCGCGTCCTTCATGGCCGCCTTGATCGTATCTGCGAGGGGGGTGTCACTCATGACTTGTACCGGGCTGCGCTGTCAGTACAGTCGGACGCGCTTGCGGTTTTCCCGGGACAGCTTCTTCAGGTGGCGCTTCACGGCAGCAGCGGCAGCGCGCTTGCGTACGGTGGTCGGCTTTTCGTAGTGCTCGCGGCGACGCACTTCCGACAGTACGCCGGCCTTTTCGCAGGAGCGCTTGAAACGACGCAGGGCGACGTCAAAGGGCTCGTTGTCTTTTACCTTGATCTGGGGCATTCACAAATCCTGTCAATTGATTCACGGCGCAAGTGCAAACAGGGCACAACGCCATTAAAGGGCGCGTATTTTAAACGTAAGTGTGGGGGTTTGCAAAGTCCTTTGATGTGCTTTGTGCCCCGTTCGCTTACAGCGCTTCGTAGCCCGGTCGACCTGCCGGTGAATGGGGCTTTCGCGACACGCTGCAAGGCCGTCCGTGGCCGCTCAGCTGCGACATCCATGTCGCAGATGGTCTCGAAAGCCCCATTCACCGGCAGATCGACCTCACTCTTTTGCGCGATTCCGATCTGTTCCGGGCCGCAGGTGTTGTTGCAGGCGTTTCCTTACCCGTGGCTCTGCTATCATGCTCGACCGAATCTTTGCGGACATCTGAACAATATGCGTGTACTGGGGCTGGAAACCTCCTGCGATGAAACCGGCGTGGCGATCTACGACACGGACCGGGGGCTGCTCGCACACGCGCTGTACAGTCAGATTGCGCTGCACGCCGAGTATGGTGG
>JBHEPQ010000125.1:0-4994 GCA_046260215.1 Chromatocurvus sp. | reverse complement strand
CCTGGAATATCTGGGAGACTGGCGGCGTCGATCCGGCCGCCCCCGAGTTCCTCGAACTACCTCTGTTCTCCCGCGGTACCACGGACCAGAAAGTCTTCTCAGGCTATCTCGCCGGTAGTCTGGGTGACTACGGCCTGAAATTGCCCATGGCAGACAACGGCATTGAGGTGGTCATCGGCGCGGAATACCGCCGGGATACCCTCAAGTTTAACGTAGACGAGGGGTTCCGTCTGGGCCTGGGCGCCGGTCAGGGTGGCGCGACTCCACCAGTCAGCGGTGAAATCGACGTCAAGGAGCTGTTTTTCGAGACCAGCATCCCGATTGCCGAGGGTCAGCAGTTCGCAGAGGAAGTCACGCTGGACCTGGGCTATCGCTACTCGGATTACTCACTCGGTGGCACGACAGACACCTACGGTATTCGCGGCGCCTGGTCGCTGAATTCAGATGTCAAGTTCCGCGGCAGCTTCCAGCGCGCGGTGCGCGCACCGAACGTGCGCGAGCTGTTCCGGCCCCAGGGTCTGAACCTGTTCGACATGGACCAGGATCCCTGCACCACGGGTCCGGACGGCAACCCGCCCACGGCAACGGCTGAGCAGTGTGCGCGCACCGGTCTGCCCGCGTCGCAGTACAACAATTTCAACGATTCTTTTGCCGGCCAGTACAACTTCCTGCAGGGCGGCAACCCCAACCTCGAACCGGAAGAGTCTGATACCTTCTCACTGGGTGTGGTGCTGTCACCGCGCTTTATCGAGGGCCTGACAGTCAGCATTGACTACTGGACCATCGAGATCGAGAAGGGTATCAGCAACCTCGGCCCTGAGTTCATTCTCGATGAATGCTTAGCCGGTAACGACGCGTTGTGTGACAACGTGCAGCGCGGGCCGCTGGGCGACCTATGGCTGGGATCCGGCCCGGAAGCCGGTCGCGTAGTTGCGCTGAACGACAACCTGGCAATCGAGGAAGTGAAGGGCTGGGACCTCGTGGCTGACTACAGCATCGAGCTGGGCGACATGGGCATGCTGAGCTTCAACAATAACATGTCCATCATCGACCAATGGGACCAGCAGGAAGTCGAGGGTGCACCGGTGGTGTCCTGCGAAGGCAACTGGGGCGGCCAGTGTGGCTTCCCGACACTGGACTTGCGCAACAACCTGCGCGCGACCTGGATCTCGCCCTTCGGCCTGACCGCCAGTGTGCTGTGGCGCCACATGGCGGAGGTCAACGACCTGAACGACAATCTGGACCTTCCGTCGACGGACTACTTTGACGTCACCGGCCAGTACGAATTCAGTGAGAACGCGACGCTTCGCCTGGGTATCAACAACATCTCGGATGAAGCGCCGCCGATCGCGGGTAACGCTGCCGGACCGTCCATCAACGGTAACGGCAACGTCTTCCCGGGCATGTACGACGCACTCGGTCGCTACATGTTCGTCGGTGCGACGCTCCGGTTCTAGATAGAATGACAACAGCGCCCCTCATGGGACGCCTCGCTGAAAACCCGGCCCTTGCGCCGGGTTTTTTTATGTCCGCACCAGCGTCAACGCCCAGGCAAACTGCGGCGCGTCGTCTGCCACGCGAAGGCCCTCATTCACGCAGCAGCGCCAGTCCCTTGCTGACAGCTCGCTAACAATGCGTTCAATAGCGGCAGGCTCCAGTCCCGCAGCGACCATCGCCGCCATGCGCTGGCGATACGCTACGAGCTGCCCCTGCATCCCCTCGAGCCAGGCGAGCACATCGGACAGTTCGTAGGCTCCCATGCGCCGGTACATGTGCGCGATATCGCTGTAGAGCCGGTGCGCAAGGCCCGCCGCCGCAGCGCTGCCATGTGTCCCGAGAAGGGCCTCGACGGTGCGCAGCGCCGGTGCGAGCTCACGCTCCGCCTGCCGAAAGGCATCCACGGTGGTCGCGTCGTCCGGGTTCAGCGCAAAACCGGCGCGGAAGGCAGCGGCGCTGCGCGCGAGCAGCCCGCAGGCCTCAATGTCGCGGATCAACGCCTCGTTGCGCGCACACTCCTCGTGAATCGCCCCCTCGCGCAGGTGCACCACCAAGGCCAGGGTGCCCCCGGGCGCCACCAGGTCCGATGCCGCTACAATCGCCTCGATCCCCGCGTACTCGATGCCAAACTGGCTGACCAGCAGGTCCAGGCTGCCCGCGGCAAACGGCGGATAGAATGCGTCCGCGGCCACCGCCAGATTGTCCGGCGCGCGCTGCAGCAGGTTGCGCAGGGCCCCCAGAGAGTAGTCGCTACAGATCAGCTGCAGATCGGCCTTGTGACGCCGTGCGTGATCCGCCAATGCGCCGTTGCCGCAGGCGATATCCAGCACCAGGGGATCGGGACAGTCGGCCAACACCCGGGTGAACACCGTGTCCCAGTGTGTTTTGAGCACGGGCTCAAGGGCACCACCCTTGTCGTGCGCCGCTGTTTCCCGTGTGCCCTGCCAGTAGGCATCCCAGGCGTCTGCCGGATGCGCTGCGGCCGCGCTGTTAGCCGACCTATTCCTCACCATAAGCCGTCACCATTTTCAGAATTCGTGTCACCCAGTGCCGTTCCTCCCGGGTGAGTTCCGGGCGCCAGATATCGAACAGCAGGACGGTGCGCGCGCGGTCACTGTCGTTCCAGGCCTCGTGCTCCACGCTGTCATCAAAGATCAACAGCTCCCCTTCGCGCCAGCCGCGCTGGTAATTGCCCACGCGCAGCTCGCCGCAACCCGCCGGTACCACCAGGGGCAGGTGGCAGATCAGTCGCGTGTTGACCAGCCCGTGGTGGGGGGCGATCGTGCTGTCCGGTGCCAGGCGCGAAAAAAGGACCGAGGGCGTCTGCCCGGGAATTCGGCACAGCGGCACCTCTGACAGCGCACTGGCGACCGAGGGACAGCGCTCGCTGATATCGCTCACCAGCGTCCCGGCGCGCCAGACGTAGCAGGCGCTCCAGTCCATGCTGCCAAGGTTGCCGCGATCATTCAGGTCGGGCCGCGTATCGTCAGCCTCGAGATAGGGGCGAAAATGCTCCGCAGTGGTCAGGGCCTGAAGTTCGTCGCGGATTGCCGCGGTATGCGCCTCGACCTGCGCCACCCAGTCAAACTCCTCGCGTTCGTAAAACGCCCGCTGGGGCAGGCCGGGAAAGTACAGGCGGGTGGGCTGCTGCAGCTGGACTGGCTTTCTGCCACAGGCGATCTGCAGGGTTTCCATGATCCGCGGGTGCTCGCGCCCGTCAAACCCGTCGCTGGCAAGATTGTCGAAAAGAAACTGCTCGTAGTCGGCGCTGGAGCGTTCCAGCATCGCCTGGGCGCGCGCCAGGCCCTGCATGACATCCTGCGGTATCTGGTCGCGCGGCAGCGACGCCGCGACGCGTATCGCGCCCTGGTAAAAATTCAGCGCCGGGCGGCTCTTCCCCATGCGATCGAGGTGATCGCCCTTGAACAGCAGCGCGCGCATGTTCCGCGGCTCCAGGGCCAGTGCCTCATTGACCGCTGCCAGCGCCGTCTCCGCGGCACCGCGAGTGGCGCGGGCGAAGGCCAGTGCGAGCCAGGTGGAGGCCGCCGCGTCGCCCGCATCCGTGACGCGCGACAACAGCTCCTCGGCCTGCTCGGCATTGCCGGCGCGCAGCGCGGCGAGACCATCGCGTAGCTGTTGCTCGGGACTGTTCGTCATGCCGCCATCACCTGTACCGCGTAAGTCCCGCATGATAGCAAAGCGGGGCGGGCAGGGCTCAGTGATCCGCCAGCAGCTCCAGCTTGTGCTGGTAGGCATCGCGCTGGGGCGCATCGGAGAGCGCCAGCGCGCGCCGCAGGGAAAGCCGGGCAGCGGCCGCGTTACCCAGTTCGAGCTCCGCCATGGCCAGCAGGTCGTGGAAGCGTCTGTCGCCATCGTGTTTGCGGATGGCATCAGCGGCGTGCTGTTTCGCCAGCGCCGCATTCCCCGCGGCATAGGCTTCCTGCGCCAGATGGTACAGGTAGTAGGGATTCTTGCGCCGGAATATCCGGACCTCTTTCTCGTAAAACGCCGCGAGTTCAGATCGGTCGTAGCGTGTATAGAGTTTGGCCAGATTGCTCATAGCGACTGCCTCACCGTCGCGCCTGACTGCCTCGCGCATCGCCACCTCAGCGCGGTCGATATGCCCCTGGCGCCGGTAAAGGGTGCCAAGGTTAGTCCAGAAGTGACCGGTACGCGGCGCCAGTTCAATAGCGCGGCGAAAATGCAGGAAGGACTGGCGCGGCTCGTGCCGGAGCATCCAGTACACGCCCATGTTGTTATGATGCCGCGCCTCCCCGGCACTGTCAGAGAGTAGCAGCCGGGGAAAGTTGCTGTCGTAATTCTCAAGGTTGAAGTCGACGATCTGCGTAGCATTTCCGGGAAGATCCACCGCGGCATTCACATGCAGGTTGTACAGCCAGGTGCTATCACCGTCACTCCAGTTGGGCGGCAGCATTACTTCCTGGTAGCGTACCCGCAGGCCGGCCTCCCGTGCCAGGGCAATGAACAGGTTGGTGAAACTCATGCAGTTGCCGGCACGGGCAGCAAAGGCCTCGGGCGCCGACAGGGTGCGCAGATTGTCGTACTCCATGCGCAGGCCGTCGTCGAGAATACCCCGCAGAATCAGGCGGACTTTCGCCTGGGAACCCGCAGCGGCGGGCAAGCGCTGGTCGAGAAAATCGCGCATCGCAGCATCGACCTGCAACAGACCGGGCTCCGGGGGCCTCGCATCCTCTGCAACGTCAAAGGGCGTACCGTCCAGCAGATCGCCGGTCGCCACATCCTGAGAGAAAGCGGCCGGCGGAAGTCCCGCGCAAGCCTGCAGCACGCTCAACAGAATGAGCATGGGCGTCGCTATCAGTATCGGCGGAGCGTGCGCCCACGGCATTGCCATCCTGTGTCTCCCCGATCTTCGTGAGTTGCCTGAAATTGTAGCAGGCCCACCCATAGCCCCCGGGTGGCCGAAGATTATCGCGGCGGCTATACTCCGCGCCCCACGGCAAGCCCTCGAGACCGGT
>JBHEPQ010000121.1:0-4272 GCA_046260215.1 Chromatocurvus sp. | reverse complement strand
GCATTATGGTCTGTTGGGGTGGTGATTGGAAAAGGCGCTTGTTACCACGAAGCACACGAAGGGCACGAAGATGTCTTGAATGGGTCTTGGCCTTACCGGACCTCGTGATGACCCGTCAACTTACTAACCCGAGCCCTGACTAAGCCTCATTCAGCGAGTTGCCAAGCGGTCAGCCGCAAGGCGCGCGAGCGCGGGACGGGCCGCGCCCATTCAAGCGAGCGCAACGCCGCGGATGGCCGCTTGGCGACTCGCCCGCAGGGAGCCCTGCGAAAGGCGCGGCTCTATGTTGCGGCGCTTGACAAGGGTCAGACCATTGCCTGCGCACCGCGCCTTGATCCGCGCCTTTCGCGGGGCTCTGAATGTGGCTTAGTCAGGGTTCGGGTTAGTATGCATTGACGCCACATGGCGCAATTGTGGGTTCCACCGCAACCCCCTCCAGCCCGTCCCCAGCCCTCCGCAACACGTATCCAAAACCAATCTTCAAAACAAGCCCCAGACCCACCCCGCAGGGAATCGAGATTGGCACTATTACGTCCTGATTTACCGTTCAAAAGCTTGTCAAAAAAGCACCGTTTCAGATCATCGCGGTCCCAAATCACCAGCACGATAAACCCCGCTAAAGCGACTGTACCGAAGGCTTATGTGGGCTACTGAACCGACCCGAATGCGCCGCTCTGCCTATCATTCTAGACACAGTGTTCCGGAACCTTCCGGATTGCTCAAACGAACCAAATGATGCAGCCCGCCTCTCGGCGCGCCGCCTGCCAGTATTTAGGAGACATCCATGAAAAAGAATCCATATAGCAAGAAGCAACTGCATGAGTTGTTGTATCAGGCTCTCGAGACGGAGCGTGGTGGCATCAAGATCTACAAAGCCGCACTGTCATGTGCACAGAACAAGGACTTGAAGGGTGAATGGGAGGAGTACCTTGAGCAGACCAAAACCCACGAGCAGGTGTTACTGAAAGTGTTCGAGGAGCTAGGACTGAATCCGGACACCGTAACTCCCGGTCGGGAAGTGGTGGCACACATCGGGGATTCTCTGGTCATCGCGATGGAAATGGCGAAGGCCAAAGACAGTGCCGCTGCTGCACAACTTGTGGCCGGCGAGTGCGTAGTCCTGGCGGAAACCAAGGACCATATGAACTGGGAACTGATCGGACACCTGGCGGAGCATGGTCAGGGTGAGGAAACCAGCGTGCTCAACACAGCGTTCAAACTGGTGGAGCAGGAAGAGGACCATCACCTCTACCACACGAAGGGCTTCGTCCGTGAATTGTGGATCGATTCGCTAGGTTTGCCGGCAGTCCTTCCGCCCCCCGAGGAAGTGAAAAAAGTTGAAACCGCGATCGGAGCCGCCAGGGCGGAGAACCAACGAGACGACATGCTCAAAGCGAAGCACTGAAGATCCCGGGTGTTCGAATGTCGCACATCTTTTATGTCTGCTGCGGGCTGCGTTCGATAGCGAACGGACGGCGCTAGTGAGGCGATTAGACTGATCGGTAAATGGAAACGAGGTAAGAGTCATGCCCGAAATAAACACAGGTCTAGACCCAGTGGCGCCACGCCGCCACGCGGACGTCATCAATGAAGTACCGAGTCAGAACAGCAGCGCAGTTTCCTGGGCGGCGATCTTAGCCGGAGCGGCAGGCGCTGCAGCCTTGTCGCTATTGTTGCTCATCCTCGGTACGGGTTTTGGACTCTCTGCGGTGTCCCCGTGGAGCACGGAGGGAATCAGTGCCGCAACCTTTGGTTTCACGACAATCGCATGGCTGTCTTTTACCCAGATTGCCGCGTCCGGCATGGGCGGTTATCTAGCCGGGCGATTGCGAACTAAATGGACGGCAGTGCATGCCGACGAGGTGTTCTTCCGCGATACGGCCCACGGTTTTCTCACCTGGGCAGTGGCGGCATTGGTGACAGCAGCAGTACTGACATCGGTGGCGGGCTCCATCGTCAGCGGTGGCGTCCGTGCAGGCGCTGCAATGACTGGCGGAGCAGCGAGTGCTGTCGGCACAGTCGCTGGCGCAACGGACTCAGACCAGGTCAGCAGCTCCATAGAATACTTCGTCGATTCACTGTTCCGGCGTGATCTGGACATCGAAGCCCAGGGCCCCACGCCACAGACAGGGGTTTCGAACGGCAGCGCAGAAGTGCCTGCAGAAACGGGTCGCATTGAGTCTCCGCCCCGAGCGGTTCAGCGCGTGCGAGCACTGGCCAGCGAAGTCTCGGAGATCCCCACCGGTGAAGTTATTCGTATCTTTGCGAGAGCAATGCAGACCGGCACACTGCCGAATGAAGATGAACGCTATGTCGGTCAACTTATTGCACAACATACCGATCTGAGCCAGCAGGACGCAGAGCAACGCGTGTCTCAGGGTTTTGAGGAACTCCAAACCACCTTGAACGAAGTGGAGACCACCGCCCGCGAGGTGGCTGACGAGGCGCGAGAAGCCGCAGCTTACGGATCTCTGTGGATATTCGTAACGTTGCTGATGGGAGCATTCTCAGCAAGCTTGATGGCGGTCTTTGGTGGGCGTCAGCGCGATGCCTGAATCGCACCTGGATTAACTGATAGGAGGTTGTCGTGAGCGCAATATTGCTATGGTTACTGGGGATTCCGATCCCCATCATCATCCTGATCGCACTGATATTCTAGAACGCGCGATACACTACTTACAGCGCATGCATGTATGCGCGAATCTATGGAGAATAGAAATGGCTTCCAACGATACCAACTCCAAAGAAGTGATAGAAGTTTTGAATGATTTGATTGAGACCAGCAAGGACGGCGAAGAGGGTTTCAAGCAGTGCGCCGAAAATGTCGAGCGTCCGGACCTGAAAACCTTAATGATGGACCGCGCCAAGGAGTGCGAAAAGGCCGCCAGCGAGTTGCAGACTATCGTGCAGCGTCTGGGTGGCACCCCGGAGGACAGCGCCAGTATGTCGGCTAGCATGCATCGGCGCTGGGTGGATCTGAAATCCACGCTGACTGGCGAGAGTGCGCAATCCGTGCTCGATGAATGCGAACGGGGCGAGGACGTGGCGAAGGAGAACTACGAGGACGCCCTGGAAAACCAGGCCTTGCCGCCCGACATCAGGGAGGTTGTGGAGCGTCAGTATCAGGGCGTGCTGCGCAATCATGATCAGGTCAAGGCCCTGCGGGATGCCGAGAGGGCACGCTAAAGCAGGACGGGCGATATGCTCGGCCTGATGTAGGGTAATCGAAGCGTAATGTACCCACCGTCTTGGAAGTGTCCTTGCTTGGTGGGTCCACTGCGCTTGGCCCGACCTACGAGACTCGAGATCGCTACACGTGATCGGGAGTGTCATGTCCATAACTCATCCTATGTACCGAGGCCACGTCGCGTGGCGCTGGCTCTACCTCCTGATGGCCGCACTCGTCATGCTCCTAGGGCTGGCGATGGCAATACTCGGTGGATGGCTTCTTGTCCTCGGCGGAACACCCTATTATCTCGGTACGGGACTGCTGCTCTTGACGGGTGGCGTTCTCGCCTTCCTCGGACGCCACACGGCGGCCCTCGGTGTTATGGTGTTTGCGCTCGTTGTCACCATCGCCTGGGCGGTGGTCGAGGTAGGCGGCAAAGGATGGCTGCCGGCTTGGGGCTTCGATCTGGCCTCGCGGATCGGCCTTATTGCGGCCCTCGTCGTCGCGGCCGCTCTGGCGTTCCTATTCTGGCGCGCTTCGATCAAAAGCCAGGGCAGCTTTGCATCGCTTGCTGCCCTGGCAATCGGCGCCGCTGCGGTGCTCGTCCTCGTCGGCGCCAACTGGGAGAGGATCGAGCCGCCGGTAGCGCTGCTCGACGAGCCGCCGACCCCGCGCGGCGCTATAGCGCTGCCCGAGGCGGGCGCCGAATGGACGCATTTTGGCGGCACAACACACGGCCGCCGCTATTCGACGCTCGCGGAAATCGACATTGGCAATGTTAACGCGCTGGAAGTCGCGTGGACTTTTCGCAGTGGCGACTTCACACCCGCGCCTGGACGGATCTTCTATTCCTCGCAGAACACGCCCATCAAGGTCGGTGACAGCCTCTTCACCTGTACGAGCAGCAGCCAGGTCTACGCCCTAGATCCCAAGACCGGCTACGTCAGGTGGCGCTATGACCCCGTCGTGCCGTTGAATGCAATGGAGCAGCTCTTTAGCGCGGCATGCCGAGCGGTGGCCTATTTTGACAGTGGCGTCGATACGCCGTCCGAGACCATGCCTGCAGTTCCGGGCGTAATGCCGTCAGTGCCACGCACGGGCAG
>JBHEPQ010000119.1:0-4411 GCA_046260215.1 Chromatocurvus sp. | reverse complement strand
ATTCGCTCTCGAGCTCGATATCGATACCCAGGGAACGGATTGCCTTCACCAGCACATTGAAGGACTCCGGCATGCCCGGCTCCATGCGATGGTCCCCATCGACGATGTTCTTGTAAATTTTGGTGCGGCCCGCCACATCGTCCGACTTCACCGTCAGCATTTCCTGCAGTGTGTATGCGGCCCCGTAGGCCTCGAGAGCCCAGACCTCCATTTCACCGAAGCGCTGACCACCGAACTGCGCCTTGCCGCCCAGCGGCTGCTGGGTAACCAGGCTGTAGGAGCCGGTTGAGCGCGCGTGCATCTTGTCATCCACGAGGTGGTTGAGCTTGAGCATGTACATGTAGCCGACGGTTACCGGACGATCGAAGGCCTCACCGCTGCGGCCATCGTATAGTGTGAACTGCCCACTTTCGGGCATTCCGGCCATTTTCAGCAGTTCCTTGATGGCGCCTTCCTGGGCACCATCAAAAACGGGTGTCGCCATGGGCACCCCGCCGCTGAGATTGCGCGCAAGCTGCATCACGTCGTCGTCACTGAAGCTGGCAAGATCCTCTACCCGCCCGGCACCGTTATTGTAAATGCCGTCCAGGAACTTGCGTACCTCGGCGACCTTGCGCTGCTCTCTGATCATCTCATTGATACGGTCGCCGAGCCCCTTGGCAGCCATACCCAGGTGGGTCTCAAGCACCTGGCCGACGTTCATGCGCGACGGCACCCCAAGCGGGTTGAGCACCACGTCCACCGGCTCCCCGTTGATATCGAAGGGCATATCCTCCACCGGCATGATCACGGAGATCACACCTTTGTTGCCGTGACGACCTGCCATCTTGTCGCCCGGCTGGATGCGGCGCTTCACCGCCATGTAGACCTTGACGATCTTGAGTACGCCGGGGGCGAGATCGTCACCGCTCTGCAGTTTGCCTCTCTTGTTCTCGAAACGCTCCTCCAGGAGCTTGTTCTGCTCGTCCAGCTGGCGCTGCGCCGAAGCCAGCGCCTCGTTTAGATCAGCATCGGACAGTTTGACCTTGAGCAGCTGGTCGCGGTCGAGCTCCGAGAGTACTGTCTCTGTCAACGCGGTACCCTTGGCCAGGCCGCCTCCGCTGACGGTCTTCTGGTCCTTGAGCATGTTGGTCAGACGCGCAAACGTCGCCTCCTCAAAGATACGGTACTCCTCCTTGAGATCCTTGCGGAACTCATCGAGCTGCTGCTTTTCGATCTGCAGCGCCCGGACATCCTTCTCGAGACCGTCGCGCGTAAAGACCTGCACATCAATGACGGTGCCCTTGGTGCTCGAGGGCACGCGCAGGGAGGTATCCTTCACGTCCGACGCCTTCTCGCCGAAGATTGCGCGCAGAAGCTTCTCTTCCGGGGTCAGCTGCGTCTCGCCCTTCGGCGTGACCTTGCCCACCAGTATATCGCCGGCGTCCACCTCGGCCCCGATATACACGATGCCGGACTCGTCCAGCTTCGACAGCGCACTCTCACCCACGTTGGGGATATCCGAGGACACCTCTTCCGGCCCCAGCTTGGTGTCCCGGGCAATACAGGTGAGTTCCTGAATGTGAATGGTGGTGAAGCGGTCTTCCTTGACCACACGCTCGGAGACAAGAATCGAATCCTCGAAGTTATAGCCATTCCAGGGCATGAATGCGATCCGCATATTCTGTCCCAGCGCCAGCTCGCCCATGTCGATGGACGGACCATCCGCCAGGATATCGCCCCGGTTCACGCGGTCCCCGCGGGTCACAATCGGCCGCTGGTTAATACAGGTATTCTGGTTGGAGCGCGTGTACTTGGTCAGGTTATAGATATCTACCGGCGCTTCATCCGCACCGACATCCTGATCGTCTACCCGAACCACGACGCGACTGGCATCCACCGAATCCACAACACCGTTGCGATCGGCAATCACGCAGACGCCCGAGTCACCCGCGACAAAGCGCTCCATCCCGGTACCCACCAGCGGCTTGTCGGCGCGCAGGGTCGGCACCGCCTGGCGCTGCATGTTGGAGCCCATGAGTGCGCGGTTCGCGTCGTCGTGCTCGAGGAACGGAATCAGGGCCGCCGCCACGGAAACCACCTGCTGCGGCGATACATCCATGTAGTCGACACGCTCTGGCGGCATCACAGTGAATTCGTTCAGGTGACGCACGGTAATCAGATCGTCGACGAAGCGGTTGTCTTTGTCGATCCCGGCCGACGCCTGCGCGATCACGTGTTCCGCTTCGTTGATCGCAGACAGATAATCAATATCGTCGGTAACCTGGCCGTCGACCACGCGACGGTAGGGGCTTTCCAGAAAACCGTAGTCGTTCGTGCGCGCATACACCGCCAGCGAATTGATCAGGCCGATATTCGGACCTTCCGGTGTTTCGATGGGGCACACACGCCCGTAGTGTGTAGGATGCACATCGCGCACCTCGAAGCCCGCGCGCTCGCGGGTCAGGCCGCCGGGGCCAAGTGCCGAGACGCGCCGCTTGTGCGTCACTTCCGACAGCGGATTGTTCTGGTCCATGAACTGTGAAAGCTGGCTGGAGCCAAAGAACTCCTTGACCGCCGCCGACACCGGCTTGGCGTTGATCAGGTCCTGCGGCATCAGGCCTTCGCTTTCGGCCATGGACAGGCGTTCCTTCACGGCGCGCTCCACCCGCACCAGACCCACGCGGAACTGGTTTTCTGCCATTTCTCCCACGCTGCGGATACGGCGATTACCCAGGTGATCGATGTCGTCAACAATGCCCTTGCCGTTGCGGATGCCAACCAGCGTGCGCAGCACATCCACGATGTCCTCACGGGAGAGGATGCTGCTGCCCTCGGTTTCCTCCCGGCCGAGCCGGCGGTTGAATTTCATACGACCGACGTTGGACAGGTCGTAGCGGTCCGTGGAAAAGAACAGATTCTGGAACAGGTTTTCCGCAGACTCCTTGGTCGGCGGTTCCCCCGGACGCATCATGCGATAGATTTCCACCAGCGCCTCGAGATCACTGCGGGTGGGATCGGCACGCAGCGTATCCGAGATGTACGGACCGCAGTCCAGCTCATTCGTGTACAGCGTCTCGATCGTCGTGACGTTGGCAGACCTCAGCTTTTCCATGACCTCAGCCGTGATCTCGGTGTTGCACGCGACCAGGACTTCACCGGTCGCTTCATCGACCACATTCTTTGCCAGCGCACGGCCATGCATATAGTCCGCGGGAATTTCCAGGCGCGTCATCTCGGCCTTTTCCAGCTCGCGGATGTGGCGCGCGGTAATACGGCGCCCCTGCTCAACGATCACCTTGCGGCCGACTTTGATGTCAAAGGCCGCGATGTCGCCGCGCAGGCGCTCGGGAATGAGCGTCATGCTGTACTCGCCGTTCTTGTCGACCGTGAAGGTGTTGAAGTCGAAGAACATGTCGAGGATTTCTTCGGAGTCGTAGCCCAGCGCGCGCAGCAGAATGGTTGCGGGCAACTTGCGCCGCCGGTCAATACGCGCGAACACCATGTCCTTCGGATCGAATTCAAAATCGAGCCAGGAACCGCGGTAGGGAATCACACGTGCCGAATACAGCAGTTTGCCCGAGGAGTGAGTTTTGCCCTTGTCATGATCAAAAAACACGCCTGGCGAGCGGTGAAGCTGGGACACGATGACCCGCTCGGTACCATTGATCACGAAAGTGCCGTTCTCCGTCATGAGGGGTATTTCCCCCATGTACACTTCCTGCTCCTTGATATCCTTGATCGTCTTGTTGGCGCTTTCCTTGTCATAGATGATAAGTCTCACCTTGACACGTAGCGAACAGGAGTAGGTCACACCGCGCAGCTGACATTCGTTGACATCGAATACCGGTGTGCCCAGGCGATAGTCCACATACTCCAGTGCCGCGTTACCACTGTAACTGGCGATAGGAAAGACGGATTTGAAGGCCGCGTGGAGCCCTAGCTCGGCGCGGTCCTCGAGTGGCACCTCGTGCTGGGTAAACTTGCGATAGGAATCCAGCTGTGTTGCAAGCAGGTAAGGAACATCCATCACCTTCGGCAACGAGCCGAATGTCTTGCGGATGCGTTTTTTCTCAGTGTACGAGTATGACATCTGTACTCCCCAGCGTGTTTAGCCTTGAACTGTCGCCCGACAGTTCACGTGCCCTTTACGGGCCGCCACAGGGTGGCCGTCACCACCCGAATCAGTCCTGCCCGAGCAGGAAAAGGCCGGTGGGCAGAGAGCCCACCAGCCCTGGCGTATCCGGATTGCCCGGACAGACATCAAGCTTACTTGAGCTCCGCAGAACCACCGGCTTCTTCAAGCTGCTTCTTGATATCTTCGGCTTCATCCTTGGACGCGCCTTCCTTGACCGGAGACGGCGCACCGTCCACGACACCCTTGGCTTCTTTCAGTCCGAGACCGGTGATTGCACGAACCACCTTGATCACG
>JBHEPQ010000105.1:0-36879 GCA_046260215.1 Chromatocurvus sp. | reverse complement strand
GGACGCGCTGCCGGAATGATGTAGTGCCACATTACCTGCCACTGATCCGCGCCCAGCCCGTAGGCGCCTTCCTTTATGACTCGCGGAATGGCGCGCACCGCCTCCCGGGTCGAGACGATCACGATCGGTAATATCAGCAGCCCCAACGTCATGCCCGCCACCAGAATGGTTTTACCCAGATCCAGTCCGTACACGAAAAGACTCAACGCCAGCAGGCCGTAGATAATGGACGGGACGCCGGCCAGATTGGAAACATTGATTTCGATAATGTTCGACAGCCAGCCCTGGCGCGCGTACTCCTCGAGATAGAGACCGGCAGCGACCCCGACGGGAATCGCCATGAATGCGGTGGTCAGCATAACCAGAATAGAGCCTACCCAGGCTGAGAGTATGCCTGCGCGCTCGGCGCGACGTGAGGGAAAACTGGTCAGAAATTCGGAGTCGATACGGCCGAGACCGCGCACCACGAGATCTCCAATCAACGCAAATAACAGGCCCATGGCGATAACCATGACCGCGATGCCGCCAATGGCAAACAGGCGGTCGATACGTCTGGCGCGGTTGACCGCACCGATGGCATCGCGCGTCGAAAGCTCGGCCGATGACAGGTTGCCGCCGCTGGTCAGTGCCATGTCAGTAGGCCTCGCGGAATCGCTTGCGCAGGTAAAAACCGGCCAGGTTGAAAGCCAGGGTCATGATAAACAGAACCAGACCTGTGGAGAAGATTGTAGAGTAGGCCAGCGATCCGTGGGGCAGGTCGCCCAGACTGACCTGCACGATGTAGGCGGTGATGGTCGCAGCGCCTTCCCGCGGGTCGAAGGTGAGGTTGGGGTTCTGCCCTGCCGCAATGGCAAGCACCATGGTTTCGCCGACCGCCCGCGACATACCGAGTATGAATGCCGCGGTAATGCCAGAGAAGGCGCCGGGTACAACCACGCGCAGCGCTACCTGCCATTTCGACATACCCAGTGCGTAGGCTCCCTCGCGCAGTCCATTGGGCACGGCCCGCATGGCGTCCTCGCTGACTGAAACGACGTAAGGCAATATCATGATACCCAGAATAATACCGGGCACCAGCAGGTTGATGCCGGCGAGACCGGGAATGAACTGCTGTAGGAACGGGGTCATGACCAGCAGCGCAAAGTAGCCGTAGACCACAGTGGGAACGGCCTCCAGTAACTCCAGGGCGGGTTTCATGATCTCCCTGACTTTCGGGTTGGCATACTCACTCAGATAAATGGACATGAGCAGTCCCATAGGCACGGCGATGATCATGGCGAGGGCGGCCGTCTGCAGAGTGGCCATGAGCAGCGGCAGCACACCGAACTGTGGATTGGCGAACACCGGTGTCCACATCGTGCCGGTCAGAAAATCGATAATGGAGATCTCGGCAAAAAAATCCCACGATTCTGATACCAGAATAATCACGATGGCCGTGGTCACGAACACCGACAATCCGGCACACATAAAAAGAAGTACGGACATCACGCGGCTCAGAAGCCTGCGTCGTGTGACAAACCCCGATGCCACCAGCTCTGTCGCATTGGGAATTCTGTTTTCAGCCATGCTGCCCCCTGGCTTTACAACAAAAAAAGGCGAGTAGCCACTGCGACTACCCGCCCCGCTGCGATCGTACTCAATCGACGGACAGCAGATCTTCGATGCTGACGCCGACCTTGGAGCCGCCATCGAAATACGTGCCGGTCTTGCGAGCCCTGATCTTGCTGCGGCCCATTTCGAACGCCCTCTCCGGCAACGGGACGTAACCCACCTCTTCAACGAGGAAGATGCCGTTCTCGGGGTCCATCATGAAATCGGCAAAGGCCTGCACCGCCGGGCGATCCAATGCAGCAGCACTGACATACATAAAGAGCGGGCGGGCCAGCGGCTGATAGCTGCCATTGCGCGTGGTCTCAATCGTGGGCGCTACACAGCTGCCGTCCTTCTGCCGGATTGAAACGGCGCGCAATCGGCTTTGATTTTCTTCGAGGTAGGCAAGACCGAGGAAACCCAGCGCGTTCGGATCGGAAGACACCCCCTGCACCGTCACGTTATCGTCTTCGGTCGCGGTAAAGTCGCCGCGGGAGTAGTGTTCCACGCCGGTCAGGGCAAACGTAAAGTAATCGTAGGTTCCGGAGTCCACGCCGGCACCGAACAGTCGCAGTGGGGCATCGGGAAAGCTGTCCCGGACCTGGTTCCAGTTGTCGATGTTGCCCTGCGCCTCTGGCTCCCAGATGCGCTCCAGTTCGTCGACTGTCAGGCAGGTCGCCCAGTCATTCTCAGGATGCACAACATTCGCAATGCCATCCATGGCGATGGGTACTTCAATGAACTCAATGCCGTTTTCGCGGCACTGTTGAAGTTCTCCATCGCGTATCGGCCGTGAGGCGCCAGTGAAGTCCGTTTCGCCGCGACAGAATTTCTTGAAGCCACCACCGGTGCCGGAAAGACCGACAGTGACGCGGGTGCGCGTGGCAATCTGAAACTCTTCTGCAAAGGCCTCAGAGACCGGAAATACCGTGGACGATCCGTCAATGGAGACGACTTCTCGTGCAGCAGCAGGGGTGGCCAGTGTCGCTGCGAGTAGCGAGACGGTAGTAATGAAACGGAGTGTAAGCATGTGGCCCTCAATGAAGGAAAGTGTGGCCAGAGCCGGCGTGTATCAGCGCTGGTGCATGCCGCGCCTGGTCAAACATGATGCCTTATGAATGTTACAGAAATGTGACAGATGCTGCAGGGCGCCAGGCGCGTAGTGTTTTAATCAATTGGGTACCAGTGTAACTTTAATGGGGCTCTGCGTCAGTGGGGTTCTGCGTCAGCGCTTGAGGGCGCTGCGGCCGCGACCGTTGTGTGTCGCGCTATCGGCATTCTTTTTTTATAAAGCTTTTTGATAAAGCGGTTGACCGTCCGGGGAGCGATATCTATACTACGCCACCTTATCGGAGGCAGCTTGAGGGCGGCCTCCGAGGCAACGATAACGTTAGAGCCGTCAACGGTCAGAGCCGTTTACGTGAGTCAGCGGTTTACGAAAACAAGCCGTTTACAAAGCTAGAGCGGTTTAGCTGAAGGTTCTTCCAGATCGTTGCCGTGTGCGTGTTTTGATGCGGGGTGGAGCAGTCTGGTAGCTCGTCGGGCTCATAACCCGAAGGTCGTCGGTTCAAATCCGGCCCCCGCTACCAATTTGCATCACTTGCTCCTATACCGGTGATGCGACGTGAAAAGCCCCTTTTTGGGGCTTTTTCGTATATGGCGAAAAGGTTTTCCGGGAGACCCGTGAGCAGCAGAGAAGAGACATTGCGAGAGCTGCTGCGCCCCACTGTGGAGGCACTGGGTTTTGAGCTGTGGGGGGTTGAGCATCTCGCCCAGGGGCGGCACAGCGTGCTGCGCCTGTATATCGAAAGTGAGAACGGTGTCAGTGTGGACGATTGCGCCCGGGTCAGCGGCCAGGTCAGTAGCGTTCTTGACGTAGAAAATCCCGTCGCCGGGGATTACACACTCGAAGTGTCGTCGCCGGGGCTCGATCGGCGGCTTTTCGATCTGTCGCAATTCCGAAAATTCGACGGTGAAGCCGTGGATCTCAAACTGCGAAGCCCGTTTGAGGGCAAGCGCCGCTTCCGGGGAATCCTGAAAGGTACAGAAGGCGAGGATGTTGTGGTGCAGGTCGAGGACCACGAGTACCTGCTGCCGTTTGATCAAATAGACAAGGCACGTGTAGAGCTCAAGGCATAGCCTTGGCATCGGCCTGGGGCAAGGTGATTGATGACAAAAGAAATCCTGCTGGTTGCAGAAGCGGTATCCAACGAAAAAGGCGTGTCCGAGGACATCATCTTCGAGGCTATTGAGCTGGCCCTCGCAACCGCCACCAAGAAGCGTTACGACGAAGATGCAGATGTAGAGGTCACGATTGACCGCAAGACCGGCGATTATGAGACCGTCCGCCGCTGGCTCGTTGTGCCGGACGATGAGGTGGCGCTCCTCGGGACGCAGTTTACCACTGAAGAAGCGATAGAGAAGAACCCGGACCTGAAGCCGGGCGATATTTTTGAAGAACAGGTCGAAAATGTCGGCTTCGGGCGTATAGCCGCGCAGACGGCCAAGCAGGTGATTGTGCAGAGGGTGCGCGACGCCGAGCGCCAGCAGGTGGTGGAGGCCTATCAGGAACGGGTGGGCGAACTGGTTGCGGGTAGCGTCAAGAAGGTGACCCGCGACAACGTGATTGTCGATCTGGGCAACAACGCCGAGGGCCTTCTCCCCCGCGACCAGCTGGTCGGCCGAGAAACCTTCCGTGTCAATGATCGTGTGCGTGCGATACTGCGTGAAATCAGCGCCGAAACCCGTGGTCCGCAGCTGATTCTCAGCCGCTCGTGCCCCGAGATGCTGATTGAGCTGTTCAAGATCGAGGTCCCGGAAATCGCAGAGGAGGTGATCCAGATACGCAGCGCCGCCCGTGACCCCGGCTCACGTGCCAAAATTGCTGTGAAGACCAACGATCAGCGTATCGACCCCGTCGGCGCCTGCGTCGGGATGCGAGGGTCACGTGTCCAGGCCGTCTCGAACGAGCTGGATAATGAACGCGTCGATATCGTGCTGTGGGACGATAACCCGGCCCAGCTCGTCATCAACGCCATGTCTCCGGCGGAAGTGGAGTCTATCGTCGTCGATGAGGATGGCCACACCATGGACGTTGCTGTTTCTGAGGACAACCTGGCACAGGCTATCGGGCGCTCGGGGCAGAACGTTCGCCTTGCCAGCGAGCTCACGGGCTGGACGATCAACGTGATGAGTAACGAACAGGCCGCCGAGAAGCACGAGGCTGAGGCCGGACAGGTTATCCAGGCCTTCATGGATCATCTCGATATCGACGAGGACGTCGCCGACATCCTGGTCGAGGAAGGGTTTACAACCCTGGACGAAGTGGCCTATGTGCCGCTTGATGAGATGACAGCGATCGAGGGTTTTGATGAGGATATCGCCCAAGAGCTGAGGGCCAGGGCCAAGGATGCCCTGCTGACGCAGGCGATTGCCTCCGAGGAGCAGCTTGGTGTGAACGAGCCTGCAGAGGATCTGGTTACCATGGAAGGCATGGATCGCCACCTTGCCTATGTTCTGGCGAGCCGGGGCGTGGTCACCATGGAACATCTTGCCGAGCAGGGCATTGACGAACTCATTGATATAGAAGATATGACGGAAGAGCGCGCGGGTGAATTGATTATGACGGCGCGCAGACCCTGGTTCGAGGAAGACGCACAGTAACCGCAACGGCGTGTCATGTATGTGGATGTGGTTTTCAGCCGGCAGGGTACCAAAGGAGAGTATTGAATGGCGCAGGTGACAGTAGAGCAACTGGCGAAATCGGTGAATGCGTCGGTTGAGCGTCTGCTCAAGCAGATGAAGGACGCCGGTTTGCCGCATAACGATGCCGAAGAGGTGGTGTCCGACGAGGACAAGCAGACGCTGCTGGCCTTCCTCAAGCGAAATCACGGCGAGGCTTCGGACGCACCGCGCAAAATCACGCTGAAACGCAAGACGGTCAGCACCTTGCGAACGGGCAGTTCCCAGGGCAAGAAGACCGTCAATGTAGAAGTGCGCAAGAAGCGCACCTACATCAAGCGTGATGCCCAGGTCGAAGCCGAGGGGGTGCCCGAGGAAGCCCCGGAGCTGGCCGGGGCTGACGTTTCGCCGGGCCACGCCCAGCAACCCGCCGACGTGACAGAACCGGCAGTGGTTGCATCCGCCGAGCCCGTTGACACCGCCGGCACAGCGGCCACGCAAACCGGTGTCGAATCGGAAGCTGCCGAGTCCGAAGCGCAAGTTGAGCCGGAGCCGACTGAGGCCCCGGTTTCCGAGCCGGATGCTGCGCCCGATGACGACGAAGAGGATTCGGCGACAACCGATCCGGAAGTGCTTCGGCAGCGAGCAGCACTGCGCCGCCAGAAGCGCGAGCAGGATGAGGCGGCGGCAAAGGAAGCCGCCATCGCCGCACGCAAGGTTGAGGAAGAGCAGAAACAGGCAGCCGAGACCGCACGCAAGGCCCGGGAAGACGTGTCCCGCAAGCCCAAGCGGCTGCACGATGCACCGGCGGCGCCGGCACGGGAAGAGCCGCGCCGCAAGTCGACGCGCGGGCGTCTGGGCAAGGGTGACTCGCTCGGTCGGGGAAAACAGCGCGGCCATAATCTGTCGCTGTCCGATCTGGATGCGGCCGAAAGCGGGCGTCTGCGTCGTCGCGGCGGTCGCAAGAAGATGAAGGCGACCCACGAAGAACACGGCCGACATGGATTTGAAATGCCGACAGCAAAGAAAGTCTATGATGTCGAAATCGCGGACATGATCACCGTGGCTGGATTGGCCCAGCAGATGTCTGTGAAATCAGGCGAGGTCATCAAGGAGCTCATGAAGCTCGGCGTCATGGCGAACATCAACCAGATGATCGATCGCGATACCGCGACGCTGGTGGTGGAGGAACTGGGGCACAGCGTCACACACGTCAGCGCGGACGCTCTCGAGGACGATCTCACCGAGGCGCTGGCCCAGCAGGATGGAACACCGCAGCCCAGGGCACCCGTGGTGACGGTCATGGGACACGTCGATCACGGCAAGACGTCGCTGCTCGACTTTATCCGCAAGAGCCAGGTGGCGTCGGGCGAGGCGGGCGGCATCACGCAGCACATCGGCGCCTACCACGTCGAGACCGGGCACGGCATGGTGTCATTTCTCGATACGCCGGGTCACGCGGCGTTCACCGCTATGCGGTCCCGCGGTGCCAAGAGTACCGACATCGTCATTCTGGTGGTGGCAGCGGATGACGGTGTGATGCCGCAGACGGTCGAGGCGGTGCAGCACGCGCGCGCAGCCGGTGTGCCGCTTATTGTCGCGGTGAACAAAATGGATAAGGAAGGCGTCGATCCTGATCGCGTCAAGAACGAACTGTCGGCGCAGCAGGTCATCCCGGAAGAGTGGGGTGGTGATACCCAGTTCGTGCCCTTGTCTGCCATCACCGGTGACGGCATTGAGGATCTGCTGGACGCAGTTCTGCTGCAGGCGGAATTGCTCGAGCTGAAAGCACCACGGGATGTCCCGGGTCAGGGTCTGGTGATCGAATCCCGGCTCGATAAGGGTCGCGGTCCCGTGGCGTCATTGCTGGTGCAGAGCGGTACGCTGCGACAGGGGGATATCGTGCTCGCGGGCTCCCATTATGGACGCGTGCGCGCCATGCTTGACGAAAACGGCGAAAACACAGAGGAGGCCGGTCCCAGTATTCCGGTGGAAATACTCGGGCTGGATGGCACGCCGGATGCCGGTGACCAGTTCGCGGTCGTCGAAAGTGAAAAGCGTGCCCGCGACGTCGCCACATTCCGCCAGGAAAAAACCCGCGACAACAAGCTTCAGCGTCAGCAGGCAGCCAAGCTCGATAACATGTTCGAGAGCATGACGGCCGGCGAGAAGCGTACACTGAACGTGGTGGTCAAGGCCGACGTGCGCGGTTCTCTCGAGGCCATACAGACAGCCCTGCTGGATCTTGGCAACGATGAAGTGCAGGTCAACATCGTATCCAGCGGTGTAGGCGGTATTGCCGAGACAGACGTCACGCTGGCAATGACCTCGGAGGCGGTGATTTTTGGCTTCAACGTGCGGGCCGATGCCTCGGCGCGTCGCCTGGTCGAGTCTGAAGGGGTGGATCTGCGCTACTACAACGTCATTTATAACCTGATTGACGACGTCAAGCTGGCTCTCACCGGGATGCTGGCACCGGAAATGCGCGAGGAAATCGTCGGCATTGCCGAAGTGCGCGATGTATTCAGCTCGCCGAAGTTCGGCCAGATCGCCGGTTGCATGGTCACGGAAGGTACCGTTTACCGCTCCAAGCCCATCCGCGTTCTGCGCGACAACGTGGTGATCTACGAGGGCGAGCTGGAGTCGTTGCGTCGATTCAAGGACGATGCCAGCGAGGTACGCAACGGTATAGAGTGCGGTATCGGCGTCAAGAACTACAAGGACGTCAAGGTCGGTGACCAGATCGAAGTGTTCGAGGTCAAGGAGTTCGCCCGCACACTGTAAGTGGCGGGTGATATCAGCCTATGGCACGCGAGTTCAGCCGTACACAGCGGGTTGCCGATTATCTGCAGCGGGAGCTTGCGGTCAAGATCCAGCAGGAGCTGCGCGATCCCCGACTGGGGATGATCAGTCTGACCAGTGTCGATGTCAGCCGCGATCTTGGCTACGCAAAGATCTACTACACGCAGCTGGATGTGGATACTGAAGAGGCCGCGCGTGATACCACTGCGGTACTCAACCGTGCCAGTGGATTTCTGCGCAGCCAGCTGTCGCGCGATGCCACCATGCGCAGCGTGCCAAAGCTGACGTTCCGCTTTGACAGCAGCGTCGCTCACGGTCGGGCCATGGAGTCACTGATCAGCGAGGCCAAGGCCCGCGACCGGGCGCTGGATGACAGGCGTGGCGACGATGATGCCGACGACGGCGGTCACTGAGGCATGGCACGACGGCGTCACGGCCGCTCTGTTGACGGCATTCTGATCCTGGATAAACCACCCGGGCTGACGTCCAACAAGGCGTTACAGCGCGTGAGGTATCTCTTCAATGCCGCCAAGGCGGGGCATACCGGCAGTCTGGATCCACTGGCCACGGGTGTGCTGCCGCTGTGCTTTGGCGAGGCGACCAAGCTGTCCCAGTATCTGCTCGACGCTGACAAGGTTTACGACAGCACCTTCTCACTCGGTGTGGCCACGACGACCGGTGATGCAGAGGGCGAGCAGCGTTCCTGCGCAGATGCCAGCGGCATCACCCGGGAGCAGGTGGAATCCGCGATACGGCAATTCTGCGGCAGCATCGAGCAGGTGCCATCAATGTATTCGGCGATAAAACACGACGGGCGACCGCTGTATGAGCTTGCCCGCAAGGGCATCGAGGTGCCACGCAAAGCGCGTCGGATCACGGTGCACGGTTACGATGTACTCGATTTTCGTGCCGGCGCCCTGGCGCAGGTCGATGTCCGTGTCCACTGCAGTAAAGGCACGTATATCAGGTCACTGGCCGAGGACCTGGGCGAGAACCTGGGCTGTGGCGCCCACGTGTCGCGCCTGCGTCGCGTTCAGTCGGGGCCTTTTTCCCTGGATGATGCGGTGGGCCTGCCGGCCCTGGAGTCTCTCTGTGAGCGCGCGGACAGCGCGACCATGGATGGTCTGCTGCAGCCTTCCCAGCTGGCGCTGGTGGGAATGCCCGAGGTCACGCTGAGCGAATCCGCCGGTTTCTACCTGCGTCAGGGTCAGGCGGTGCTCGTGCCAAATGCGCCCTGCGATGGTATGGTGCGCTGCTCTCTACAGGATGGCGAGTTTCTGGGTATCGGAGAAATATTGGACGACGGGCGTGTAGCGCCGCGTCGGCTGATGGTCACCACAAGGTGACGCGAACCTGTCTGTAAATCTGCGCGGACAGGCTTTTTTATTGGCAGATTGCAAGAGGATACAACAATGGCATTAACGGTTGAGAAGAAATCGGAAATTGTTCAGACATACCAGCGCGGTGAGGGTGACACAGGGTCGCCGGAAGTGCAGGTTGCTCTGCTGACGGCGAACATTGAACAGCTGCGCGATCACTTCCAGACCCACAAGCACGATCACCACTCCCGGCGCGGCCTGATTCGCATGGTGAATCAGCGCCGCAAGCTGCTGGATTATCTCAAGCGCAAAGACGCGTCGCGCTACCTTGAATTGATCAAGCGACTGGGTCTGCGTCGATAAGCGCAACCCACTCTGCCGGGGCCGGGTGCCCCGGTAGTCATGTACAGAACAGGAGAAAAAAGTGAATCCAGTAACCAAGACATTCCAGTACGGCGGACAGACCGTCACGCTGGAGACCGGGCGCATTGCCCGTCAGGCGAGCGGCGCAGTGCTGGTCACGGTGGAAAATACATCGGTACTTGTAACAGTGGTCGCAGAGAAGGGCGCCCGTGCGGGGCAGCCGTTTTTCCCCCTGGCCGTCCACTACGTGGAAAAAACCTATTCCGTGGGCAAGATTCCGGGCGGATTTTTCAAGCGGGAAGGGCGTCCGAGTGAAAAGGAAACCCTGACATCGCGGCTGATCGACCGACCTATCCGCCCTTTGTTTCCCAATGGGTTCATGAACGAAGTACAGGTGATCTGTACCGTCATGTCGGCAGACAAGCACATTGATCCGGATATCCCGGCGATGATCGGTACCTCGGCAGCGCTGGCGATTTCCGGCTGCCCGTTCAACGGCCCGATCGGTGGTGCCCGTGTCGGTTTCACGGAAAGCGATGGCTATCTGCTTAACCCGCCCTACGCCAGGCTGGCCGGGAGCAAGCTCGATATGGTGGTGGCCGGCACGTCTGATGCCGTATTGATGGTCGAGTCACAGGCGGCCGAGCTGACGGAAGACCAGATGCTTGGCGCTGTGCTGTTCGCGCATCAGGAAATGCAGGTGGTGATCCAGGCGATCAATGAACTGGTGGCGGAGGCTGGCAAGCCGCGCTGGGACTGGCAGCCCGACGAGCCGGATGCTGCACTGGTATCCGCAGTCGAGGCGCAGGCCAGTTCAGGCCTGGTGGCGGCCTACAAGGAGACAGATAAGGCGCAACGCTCCGAAAAAGTCTCGCAGGTGCGCCGCGCCTGTATTGATGCGCTGGCCGTTGAAGGTGGACCGTCTGCTGACGACGTCAAGGACGTTTTCAAGGCGGTCGAGAAAAAGCTGGTTCGCCAGAATATTCTCAACGGTGAACCACGCATCGACGGTCGTGATACCCGTACCGTGCGCCCCATTGCCTGCGAAGTGGATATCCTGCCGAAGGTGCACGGTTCTGCGCTGTTTACCCGCGGCGAGACCCAGGCCATCGGCGCTGTCACGCTGGGTTCTACCCGCGACGCGCAGATCATTGATGCCCTCGAGGGTGAGCGTCGGGATCCTTTCATGCTGCATTACAACTTCCCCCCCTACTCGGTGGGAGAGGCAGGACGCGTGGGCTTCACCAACCGTCGTGAAGTGGGCCACGGTCGCCTGGCGCGGCGCGGCCTCGCTGCTGTGCTGCCGAAGGAGGACGCGTTTCCCTACACCATTCGTCTCGTGTCAGAGATCACCGAATCCAACGGCTCCAGTTCCATGGCTTCCGTGTGTGTCGGATCAATGGCGATGATGGCGGCGGGCGTACCACTCAAGGCCCCGGTCGCCGGCATTGCCATGGGTCTGGTGAAGGAAGGCAACCAGTTTGCCGTGCTCACGGATATTCTCGGCGACGAGGATCATCTTGGCGACATGGACTTCAAGGTAGCCGGCACGTCAAACGGCGTTACCGCACTGCAGATGGATATCAAGATCGAGGGTATCACCGAGCAGATCATGGAAATTGCACTGCAGCAGGCGCAGCAGGCGCGCTTGCATATCCTGGGCCAGATGAACCACGTGATCGCGGAGCATCGCAGTGTGACGTCGGAAAACGCACCCAGCATGCTGACGCTGAAAGTTGATGCCGACAAGATCCGTGACATTATCGGCAAGGGCGGCGCAACGATCCGCATGATTACCGAGGAATCGGGAGCGACGGTCGACATCGACGACGACGGTACGGTCAAGGTTTTCGGTCAGGATCAGCAAGCCCGGGACTCTGCAATCCGCATGATCGAGGAGATTACCGCCGAGGCGGAGGTCGGCGCGGTCTACACGGGTAAAGTGGCGAGGATTGTCGATTTCGGCGCCTTCGTCACTATCCTGCCGGGCAAGGATGGTCTTGTGCACATCTCGCAGATCGCCAACGAGAGGGTCGAGAATGTAACGGACTACCTGACCGAGGGTGAGGACGTGCGTGTCAAGGTGCTTGACGTCGACCAGCGTGGTCGCATCAAGCTCTCGATCAAGGAGTTGCTCGAGGACGAGGCACCCGCGGCCAGCCCCGAGGAGTCAGCTGCTGCGGAGACGCCCGGCGACGACACCTGAAACCCGCGCCCGCCCGCGCCAGTTGCGGGTAGCGTAATCAGAAAAAAAGCCGGTCGCGGGTGCGTACCGGCTTTTTTTTGTCTGCCGTATCCACGCGGACGCTTCAGTGTGTCTGGCGGTTTTCTATCAGCGACTCCACGACTTCTGGATCCGCCAGGGTGCTGGTATCTCCCAGGCTGTCGAGATCGTTCTCGGCGATCTTGCGCAGAATGCGACGCATGATCTTGCCCGAGCGGGTTTTTGGCAGCCCGGGTGACCACTGAATGACATCCGGCTTGGCGATGGGGCCGATTTCCTCGACGCAGAGTGCGATCAGTTCGGCCTTGAGCGCGTCGTCGGGTGTAACACCCTGCATCGGGGTCACATAGCAGTAAATGCCCTGGCCCTTGATGTCGTGGGGATAACCCACCACGGCGGCTTCGGCAATCTTGTCATGCAGCACGAGGGCGCTCTCAACCTCGGCGGTACCCATGCGGTGGCCGGACACATTGAGCACGTCGTCCACGCGACCGGTAATCCAGTAGTAGCCGTCTTCGTCGCGCGTGGCACCGTCGCCGGTAAAGTAATAGCCGGGATAGGCGCTGAAGTAGGTGTCGATGAGGCGCTGATGATCGCCGTAGACGGTGCGGATCTGACCCGGCCAGGAGGAGCGTATGACCAGGTAGCCGGAGCCGGGACCGTCGATTTCACTGCCCGCTTCATTCAGCAACGCCAACTCAACGCCGAAAAACGGAAACGAGGCGGAGCCGGGTTTGAGTGGCGTTGCTCCCGGAAACGGCGTGATCATGATGGCGCCTGTCTCTGTCTGCCACCAGGTGTCCACGATGGGACAGCGGGATTCGCCCACCACGCGGTAGTACCACTCCCAGGCCTCCGGGTTGATCGGCTCCCCAACGGAGCCCAGCAGCCTGAGACTGGCGCGGGAACTGCGCTTAACTGGCTGGTCACCGACCGCATGCAGGGCGCGCAGTGCAGTGGGTGCCGTATAGAAGATATTGACCTGGTGCTTGTCGATAACCTCCCAGAAACGACCGGCGTCCGGATAGGTTGGCACACCTTCGAATATCATGGTCGTGGCGCCATTACTCAGCGGTCCATAAACAATATAGCTGTGTCCCGTTACCCATCCCACATCTGCGGTGCACCAGAAGACTTCACCTTCACGATAGTCGAACACGTAGTGAAAGCTCGCGGTAGCCTGCAGCAGATAACCACCCGTGGTATGCAATACGCCCTTGGGTTTGCCTGTGGAGCCCGATGTGTAAAGAATGAACAATGGATCTTCTGCGTCCATCACCTCGGGTTCGCAGTCCGCGTCGGCGGCGGCGACGGCATCCGCATAGGACACGTCGCGGGTATCCTTCCAGTCCACGTTGGCCCCGGTGCGTGACACGACGATACAGCTGTGTACATCGGGACAGGTCTCCAATGCTTTGTCGACATTGCGCTTGAGCGCGACGTGCTTGCCGCCGCGCAGGCCCTCATCGGCGGTGATCACGGCGCTGCAGCTGCTATCGAGTATGCGGTCCTTGAGAGCCTCCGGCGAAAAGCCGCCAAACACCACCGAGTGAACGGCGCCGATGCGTGCGCAGGCGAGCAGTGCGAAAACGGCCTCGGGAATCATGGGCATGTAGATGCAGACGCGATCTCCCCGGCTGACGCCGCGCGACTTGAGGACGTTGGCGAGGCGACACACGGCGTCCTTTAGCTCGGCATAGGTTATGGTTCTGCTGTCAGCGGGATCATCACCTTCCCAGATGATGGCTGGCTGGTCCGCCTTTTGCGGCAGGTGGCGATCGATGCAGTTGTGTGAGGCGTTCAGTTTGCCCCCGGCAAACCAGGCAGCCTCGCCTTTGCTGAAGTCATAGCTGACGACCCGGTCCCAGGAACCATGCCAGTCGAGAAAGCGCGTTGCCATGTCGCCCCAGAAGGTTTCAGGGTCCGCGATGGACTGGCGGTACAGAGTGGCGTAGTTGTCTGCCGTGATGTGGGCGTCCGCAAATGATGCCGGAACCGGGTGCACTGGAAAGTCAGACATGGACAGAACTCCTACAGATAAGTGTAGCGGTCATGATAGTCCGCGTGATTCCGGGCGCAAGAGCCTTGATACGCGGCATCCGCCCATACGCGGCACTCGACGGGACCACAGGTTTTGCGGATGCTGCGGTCGTCGTCAGGGTGTTGCCAGCATGCCCCAGTCGGACGCGGGATTCAGGCTGAGTCGTACGTTGTCGATCAGGCGTGTCGTGCCGAGCCTCGCCGCGGCAAGAATGGCTATTTCCTCCGTGTCATCAGTCACGTTGCGCAGCGAATGAGCGTCGCGAATCGCAAAGTAGTCGGGTGTGAAGCCGGCCTGTAGTAACCTCATGCGCGCATGGGACTCGAGCTGAAGAAAGTTGTCAAAATCACAGGCGATTGCCTCGCGGCAGCTGATGAGTGTTTCGTGGAGAAGGGGTGCGATGCGGCGCTGGGCCGGCGACAGATAGCTGTTGCGAGAGCTCAGTGCGAGTCCGTCAATGTCGCGCACGGTAGGAACGCCGATAACCTTCACGGGCATGCAAAGGTCGGACGCCATCTTGCGGACAATAGACAGCTGCTGGAAATCCTTCTCACCGAACAGGGCGATATCCGGGCGCACGATATTGAACAGTTTGGCAACGATGGTGGTTACGCCGTTGAAATGCCCGGGGCGGCTGCTACCGCAAAGTGTCTCGGACAGATCCGGCACCTCAACCTGCGTATGCCGTTGCATGCCTTGTGGATAGATATCGGTAGTTTCCGGGGTGTACAGCAGCTGCACGCCCGCCGCAAACAGCTTTTCCTTGTCCGTGGCGAGGGTTCGGGGGTAGTTGTTGAGGTCTTCGCCGGCGCCGAACTGCAGCGGGTTGACATAAATGCTGACGACAACGACCTCTGCCTGTTCTTTGGCGCGGCGCACGAGCTGCATATGTCCTGCGTGCAGATTACCCATGGTCGGCACGAAAGCGATGCGGTGGCCTATGCCCCTGGCCTCCGACAGTCGCGCCTGCAGCTGGTCCATATTGCCAGTTGTTCGCATGATGTAATGCCCCCGCTTGCGGTCAGGGAAGAGGCCTGTTGCGACCCCGATATTTGTCATCACCCTCTCAGGGGAAGCAGAGTATGCAGCAAGGTCGGGGTGCGGGCAATAAGCGCGGCGCACGGTGGAATACAATATTTGTTACGAAAAGAAGCGAACAGTGGGTAATTCTGTTATGAAAATAAACAAGTGAGCGCTCACTTTTTCAAAAAACAGACTAGCTGTAGGTATGGTCGGGGGCGGGAAATGTCCCCGACTTGACGGCAGTGACAAAGGCCTCAAGGGCTCCCTGAACGCTGTCTTCTCCAGCCATGAAATTGCGTACAAAGCGCGGCGTTCTCGGCGACAGACCGAGCAGATCGTGGAGCACAAGGACCTGAGCATCGGTGCCCGCGCCTGCACCAATGCCGATCACCGGGATGTCGAGTTTGCTGCTGATATCCGCCGCCAGCGCAGCGGGGATGCATTCAAGCACCAGCAGGCTTGCGCCAGCATCCTGGATTTCGACCGCATCCGCCAGAATCGATTTGGCTTCCTTGGGGGTGCGGCCCTGAACCTTGAAACCGCCGAATGCATTGACGGACTGCGGCGTCAGCCCCAGGTGCGCGCAGACCGGAATGCCGCGCTCTACCAGCATACTGATACTGTCACTCAGCCATACGCCACCTTCCATCTTGACCATCTGCGCGCCGGCCTGCATCAATACCGTGGCGTTGACCAGGGTCTGTTCCGGCGTGGTGTAGGTCATGAATGGCATGTCTGCGATCAACAGGGATTCCGTGCGTGCTCGCGCCACGCAGGTGGTGTGATAGGCCATGTCGTCGATCGTCACGGGCACGGTGCTGTCGTGTCCCTGCAGCACCATGCCAAGAGAGTCTCCGACCAGAATGGTTTCAGCACCTGCCTGGCTGACCAGGGTCGCGAAGGTCGCATCGTAGGCGGTAATGCAGACGAACTTCTCGGCTTTGCCCTTCATCCGGTTTAGCGTGCTGATCGTCACCGCGGCCATGAGCTTGCCTATCCGAAAAAGGTGGGGTTGAAATAGTGTCTCCCGCTGCGTATGTCCAGGAGATAATCTACCAGCTGTCGATAATCGCTCTCACTGTCCGCAAGGTCGATAGCGCTCGCATTGACGATGAGTAGAGGTGCCTCATCGTAGTATAGAAAAAACTGGCTGTACACGTCGCTGAGCTTCTCGAGATAGGCGGCATCGATAACCTGCTCGTAGTCAATGCCGCGCCGCTCAATGCGCCGCAGCAGAACATCGGTGGAGGCCTGAAGATAGATCACCAGATCCGGCACGGGGGCTTCAATAGTGATCTGCTGGTACACCTTTTCGTATAGCGCGTATTCATCCGGGTCAAGGTTGATGCGTGCGAACAGGCGGTCTTTTTCGATCAGAAAATCGGCAACCCGGACCGGCTGGAAAATATCGCGCTGTCGCAACTCCCCGAGCTTTTGTGCCCGTTGGAACAGAAAGAACAGCTGCGTCGCCAGGGCCGACTGTCGCCGGTCCTGGTAAAACTTCTGCAGGAAGGGGTTTTCCTGCGCGTCCTCGGACAGCATCTCATGATTGAACGTTGCGGCCAGACGTCGTGCCAGCGTGGTCTTGCCGGCGCCTATGGCGCCTTCCACGGCGATATAACCAGGCGGCCGACGACCGCGCAGGTCAACGCTGACGGGCGTGGTAGGGACATGGCTCACGTTCCCGGCACTCCCGAGGGTCTACGCCAGAGGCAGGCGGCCCCGGCGATCTGTTGAACTGCGCTGTCAGGGCACCGCGCAAGGGCCTGGGCGACAGTCTGTCCACCGGGCAACATAAATTCGGCGCCACTGATATCGCGAAGCGGCATGAGCACAAAATCGCGGGTCTCGAGACCCGGATGCGGCACGGTCAGGCGCGGGCTGACGATGGTTTCCTCCCCATAGAGCAGAAGATCAAGGTCCAGCGTGCGCGGCCCCCACCGACGACCGCGCACCCGCTCCGCGCCACGCTCGAGCGACTGAAGAACGTCGAGCAGGGCTTCTGGCGAAAGGTGCGTTTCAAGGCGGGCGACGGCGTTCAGGAAGTCGGGTTGATCCTGTGGTCCCATCGGCGTGCTCCGGTAAACGGATGACAGCGCCATCTGTTGAATATGGGTGTGGCTGTACAGGTCGTGAGCAGCACGGCGAAGCTGGGTCAGCGGGTCGCCGATATTGGAACCGAGACCGATAAAGCAGGGCGCCATGGTCAACGCGCAGCGCGTTTTTTCCCGCCGTCTCGACGGCTTCGCGATAGGGCGCCCTCATCATCCAGCTGTTTTAACCGGGCGGCCATGTCGAGTTCCTGGAAGTCTGTCCACCACTGCCCCCGACCAGCGCAGTCCTCACCCGCTTCCTCGCGCAGCAGCAGGAAGTCATAGGCGGCGCGGAAGCGTCGGTGCTCCACGAGTTCCGCGGTCTTTTTGCCGCGCGGGCGCTGTAGCTTGTCCTGAAATTCCCATATTTCACGCATGGGCTGGCTGAAGCGCTTGGGGATGGCAACATGCTGACAGGCTTCGGCGACCACCTGTTGGCCGGCGCTGTGCATCGCCGGGACGGGGGGGTCGCCCTGTTCACGAAGCTGCTCTGCCCGCCGGGCGACGGCCGGCCACAGCAGAGCCGCGAGGATGAATGCGGGTGTTACAGGTTTGTCGGCGTGTATGCGCGTGTCGGTGTTGGCCATGGCGCGACTCACCAGCGCAGCCGCATGCGGGTCGCTATCCATGAGCCGGGCTGGCTCGGGGAACAGATGCTGTATGAGGCCATGATGCCTCAACAGGTCGAGCGTTGCGGCGGCGTGGCCGGCGAGGAACAGCTTCAGGAATTCATCAAACAACCGGGCCGCTGGAATATCGTCCAGCAATGAAGCTGCCTCGGCAATGGCGGCCTCGGTGTCGTGTTCGATTGTGAAACCCAGCTTGGCGGCGAAGCGAGCCACGCGCAACATACGTACGGGGTCCTCGCGATAGCGCTGCAGGGGATTACCGATAACCCGCACCTGCCGGGACGCCAGATCCTGCAGGCCCTCGGCGTGATCATATACCGCGAAGGATTCGCTGCAGTAATACAGGGCATTTATTGTCAGGTCACGTCGAATGGCGTCCTCATCCAGTGTGCCGAAGACATTATCACGCAGCAGCAGGCCGCGTTTGGACTGTCGGGAGTGGTCGGTTTCAGCGGCGCCCTTGCCCTCGGCGTCATGATGACCCCGAAAGGTCGTCACCTCGATGATTTCGCGACCAAAGCGAACGTGGACAATGCGAAAACGCCGTCCAATGATGCGTGAGTTGCGGAAAATTCCATGCACCTCCTCCGGCGTCGCATCGGTGGCGATATCGAAATCCTTGGGATGACCGTTCAGCAGCAGGTCGCGCACAGCGCCACCAACCAGATAGGCCTCAAAGCCCTGTGCGCGCAACCGCGACATGACCTTGAGTGCGCTCCTGCTGATGTTGCGTCGGGAGATACAGTGTTCAGTGCGGGGAATGACCTTCAAGCGGTGATATCTCGTGACTGGCAATGACGTAAACTCGATGGTATCACAGCACGGGACGACTAAAAGAGGCGACCGAAAGCGTTGCCGGACGGTGGTTGTGGGCGTGTCAGAAAAAGAAGGATCACGGGGTCTCGGCCCCGTGCAGTTGCGTCTGTCTATGCTGTTATTATTTGTCGTATTTGTATTGTTTGCGGGCTGCTTATTTTTGCTGTGTGCCGCGAGACTGCCGGAACATGGGTTGGTAACAAGCCATCTTGCTCATCGACCACGCCACAGGTTGCGACAACCTTCGACCTTAAAATGCGTCTAAATGAACGAGGGGAAGAGAACTTCCCCCTCCAGGTCCATTGTTTTCATCGTTATTCTTATTGCTGCAGTCTTATTGTTATTGTTGCTTGCACTCTATTGATCTGCACTGGCTGTGCCATCGGCAATAAAATTAAGCAAATACAACGACCTGGGATTTTTCAGTGCGGAAGCTTCGGGTGCCGGGAGCGGCCTTTGTTACTTTTATCCACCGCTTTTTGTTACAGCGGGATTCGCCAGTAACGCTCAGGATGCCGCTTTTTTGATGCGACCGCCTGATTTTTTTCGCGGTATATCAAAGCGCTGGCGACGCTCCCACAGGCATTTACGGCTGATCCCCAGCTTCTGGGCCAGCTCGGTCTCGCTCATGGAGTCCTGGTGCTCGATAACGAATCTCTGGAAGTAATCCTCAAGGGACAGATCCTCCTGTGGGTCGCTCGCTATGGTGTGGCTGGCCTGTCGCTTTTTGGCCGCGCCGGGGTTGAAGCGTTCGCCGCGGATCTGGTTAACGTTGACCAGCTCGAGATCGATGCCCAATGTGTCATTGTCAATTTCGTCGCCATCGGTCAGCACCACCGCGCGCTCAATGGCGTGCTCTAGCTCACGGACGTTGCCGGGCCACTGGTAAGTGGTAATGGCCTGTATTGCCCTGGGTGATAATGACAGCGGTTTGCGTCCGAGCTTTTCAATCTGCCTGTCGAGCAAGGTTTCGGCGAGGTAAAGAATGTCCTTGCCGCGCTCTCTCAGCGGGGGCAGGAAAAGCCGGAGCACATTGATGCGGTAGTACAGGTCCTGTCGAAACAGCCCTTCGGCGGCCAGGGTCGGCAGATCGCGGTGCGTCGCACAGATCAGCCTCACATTCACCTGGCGGGAATCGACCGCTCCGATTCGACGGATCTCCCCTTCCTGTATGAATCGTAGCAGTCTCGCCTGCGCCTCCATGGGTAATTCGCCGATCTCGTCGAGGAACAGCGTACCGCCGTCCGCCGCCTCGATCAGACCGGTGCGGTTGGTGTTGGCGCCGGTGAAAGCGCCCTTCTCGTAGCCGAAAAGCTCGGACTCTATCAGCGTTTCAGGGATTGCCGCGCAGTTTACCGAGACAAGGGGCTTGTCGGCACGGGGGCTTAGGCGGTGAATACTGCGTGCCACCAGTTCCTTGCCGGTGCCGGTCTCGCCCAGCACCAGAACGGTGGAGTCTGTGGGGGCGAACTTTCCCACGTGCTGCATTAGCTTGCGCATGGGAGCGCAGTTTCCAACCAGCTCGCAGCTGCCTTTATGGTCATCGCTGCTTTCCGCCGCCCCGGCCTCCCTGTGCTGCGGATGGTCACTGATGATGCGCTTGACCGCATTCAGCATGTCGTTGTGATCAAAAGGTTTGGCAATGTAGTCAACGGCGCCCATCCGCATCGAGTCAACGGCAGAGCGCAGGCTCGCGTAACTCGTCATGATCAGCACCGGTACCTTTCCACCCTTGCGGATCAGGTCGGTGCCCGGAGCGCCGGGGAGACGCAGGTCGCTGATAATGAGGTCGAATGCAGCGAGGTTGTTGGTCTCGGCCTCGGCGACAGAGGATGCCTCGGAGACTGCGTGACCAGACCGCTCCAGCAGACGCCGCAGTGCGCTACGAATTACCGATTCATCCTCAACAACGAGTATCTGGTGCATAAAAATCTGCCCTTACCGCCTGAGAAGACAACATAACGCGTGCGGGTATTTTTTTCCAGTTAGAACGTCCTCGCGCCTAGCCTGACTTTGCAGGCGGCGTTTCATATTGCGCCGGTCGCAGCTGCAGAATGACGCGGGTGCCGGTGGCGGTTTCGATGGGGCCCGGGCTTTCGAATCGCATACAGCCACCCATGTCTTCGATGATGCTGAACACGAGAGGAAGCCCAAGCCCCGTGCCCTGTCCGACATCCTTGGTGGTGAAAAAAGGCTCCACTATGCGTTGCTGCAGATCCGCCGGGATGCCGTGTCCGTGATCGTCGATATAGATAAATACGCTGTCATCGTCATCAGTCTGCGCGCTTACGGTAATGACTCCTTCCGGGGGCGAGGCATCCCTCGCATTCCCCAGCAGATTGATGAATGCCTGTAGCAGGCGCTGGCTGTCGCCCAGAACCAGCAGCTCGCGATCACACTGATTGTTGAAATGCACCCGAGGGGCATCATGATCCAGAGACAGCAGGTGAACTGCCTCATCAACACAGTCCGCAAGATTGCAGGGGTCCATGCGCAGTTCACCGCGACCAAAGCCCATATGCGAGAAATTGACGAGTGATTCCACGATGCGGGAGATGCGCTCGGTCTGGCGCAGGATGTTGTCTGCCGCCTCCCGGGTTTCCTCCGGATCCTCGCTATAGCTGAGGTTCTGAGCGAGGCAGGCGATACCGGTGACCGGGTTGCCGATTTCGTGCGCAACGCCCGCTGCCAGCCGTCCGATGGACGCCAGGCGTTCATTATGCAGCACTTCATCCTGCAGCCGCTGATAGTCGGTGATGTCCTCAAGCAGGACCAGTTGGTCTTCGCTGCCCGCCACGGGGCGACTGCAGTGCAGGTTGATCCAGCGCGAGGTGCCGCCATCGCCCGGAATCTCGCGCTTGACGATGATGTCCGGGTATTCGTCCAGAACCGAGGACAGGGCGTCACACCATGTCTGCGGCAATGAGCGCCAGCGCGAACCGACAGCGGTGTCGGCGCTGATGCCCGTGATTTCCCCCATGCTCCGATTCCAGAGCAGTATCTCTCCATCGCCGCCCAGGGAACAAAGGCCTACGGGCAGTTCGTCCAGCGTCTGGCGATAATGTCGTCGCAGGTTGTCGAGATCCGCGGCCAGGCCGGTGAATCGGCCCTGGGTTTTTTCCAGTCGGCGTTCCAGTAACGTGAAGTCTTCTGCGGCCGTGAAGCTGCTGGCAAAAGGCAGGTAGCTGTCCACGATGTCCAGGGCCACGGCGGGTCCCAGCATGCCCGACAGGTTGGCTTCGATGCGCGCACGAAGGTGTCGCAATGCGTAAGGGCGGGCTTCGCGAGCGTCGAAGCGTAGCTCGCGCAAAGCCCTGGCCACCTCCGCCTGAGCGGTTTTACCACCCAGCGCCGGAGCCAGCCTCGCCGGGAACTCGCTGGCACTGTTAATGACGAGGCTGCGCCGGTAGGGCCGGATGTGTGACTCCATTGAGCAGATTTCGGCTGCAATTTTTTCATCCCGCGAACGAGGCGTCAGCAGGGAGACAGCAATGAACACCGCGGTATTCGCCAGCAGTGCGACCAGGCAGCGAATGGCCCAGGCATCGCCGTCGTCCGCGATCAGGCCGAGGGTATTGTCGCTGAGTACAGGCAGGGGGAGCGAGACAAACCAGACGCCGAGGCCTGTTGCCAGGCCGGCGAGGAGGCCGGCCCGGTTGGCCCTTGGCCAGTAGGGTGTGAATACCACGGCGGGGAAAAACTGCAGAGTTCCGCTGAAGGCAAGAATGGCCAGCTGCGGCAGGGACTGTGCACCGCTCAATAGCGTGTAGAACGTGTAGCCGCCCAGGATCAACCCCGTGATCAGGACCCTGCGCATCCACTTAAGCTGCTTGTACAGGCTCTGTTCGCCGAAACGCCGGAGAAGATTGTTGGACAGCACCAGGTAGTTGAGGCACATGTTGGCAAGCGCCAGCGTGGTAACGATGATCACGGCGCTGGCTGCCGACAGGCCGGCGACGAAAGCCAGACCGGTTGCCACAGGTGAATGCAGGGCGAGACCGAGGGTGATTCCCGCATATTCGAAAGGTGCGGCCTGGCCGGAAGCGACGGCCGCCCACAGGATAGGCAGAATGGGTAACGCCAGCAGGAGCAGATAGAGCGGCAATCCCCAGCTTGCGGCGCGAAGGTGGTGACTGTCGCTGTTTTCTGCAAATGCCATGTGAAACATGTGCGGCATGCAGACGGCACCTGCGAAAAACAGGAGCAGCATGGTACGGGCGGCCACGGCAGACAATGATTCGCCCGCATCGGGCAGTGCCGCGGGCTGCGCGCGCAGCCACTCCTGCAGCTCTGCGGGCCCGCCGAAAACCTGAAAGACCGCCACCGCGGCAAGCGCGAGCAGCGCAAGCAGCTTGACCAGCGATTCAAAAGCAATTGCGGCCACCAGGCCAGGGTTGCGATTGGGATTTGCGGCATTTTTCGTCCCGAAAAGAATCGCGAAAACGGTAATGATAAGACAGAAGAGGAAGGCCAGGCCGTCACCGCGCACCGAGCCGACTATCGCATCGGCCTGACTGCCCGACAGAATCTGGATGCTGTCCGCCACTGTCCGTATCTGCAGCGCCAGCAGCGGAAGCAGGGTCAGGCACATCGCCAGCGTGATGGCGGCGCCAACCCAGGGGCTGCGAAAGCGGAAAGTCAGTACGTCGGCAAGTGAGGCCAGGTGATGCACCCGGCACAGCCGCAGCAGCGGTCGCAACAGCAGTACGGCCAGCAGAAACATAAGGGCAAGACCGAGGTAGTATAAAAGGAAATGGGAGCCGTACTGCGCCGCCAGTGCCAGTACGCCGTTACTTGCCATGCCGCCCCCGATAACCCCCAGTGAGAGCACGTAGGTGGCAGGATGACGTGTAATGGAAGCCGGGATAGCGCCGCGGTCACCCGCATAGCCCACCATGAACAGGACGGTGAGGTAAGCGATGGTCGCAAGCAGTATCTGGTCGGGGCTAAAGTTCATCAGGACCCCGACGGTGCTGATTCCAGAACGCAGCGATAACGACACCGAACCAGACAAGAAAAGGACGGTACCAGTGCTCTGCCTCGGCAAATATCCAGCTTTCCAGTGTCGGGAAAAATACCAGCGCCAGGGCGAATACCAGAAGCAGTGCGCGGTCGATATACATGGTTGTCGAGCTCGCGTGAGGGAATCGGGAGTCTACGCAATGGCCCCTGACCGGTAAAGGCAGGCCCGGGACTCTGGTCAGCCCGGTATACTGCTGATGCCCCTCAAGGCTTCGCGGTCCCACTGCCTGGCCGCTTCGTCCAGCGCCTCTCGTAATGTTGATGCAGCCGGTTCGCACTGTCCCAGGAGCCTCAGCAGCCGGCGCAGCGTCGCTAATGGTGTTGCACAGTCCACGGCGGCGGCATGATTCTGCTTGCTGAGCTTGCGTCCCCGGGTATCCGTAACCACCGGAACATGACCATAGGCCGGGGGCGGCAGAGCGAGCGCCTGCTGCAGGTAGCGCTGCTGAAATGTCGTGGGCAGTAAATCGGCGCCTCTGATCACGTGGGTAATGCCCTGGAACGCCTCGTCCACCACCACCGCCAGCTGATACGCGTAAAGACCGTCCTTGCGACGCACGACAAAGTCGCGAGGGATCTCCGCGTTCTGCAGTGTCTGTTCGCCCTGTATGACATCCGTAAAACTTGCTTCGAACTCGTTGTTTACCCGGACTCTCAGTGCGATGGGGCCATCCGAACGGGCTGCATTCCTGCCGCAGCGGCCACCGCAATTACCCCCCTGGCGCAGCTCGCGCCGGGTGCACGCGCAATAAAACAGTTTTCCCTGCGCTTCCAGCTGTTCCAGGGCGAGGTCGTAGGCATGACTGCGCGTGTGCTGATAGAGCACGTTCGAGTCGTGCTGCAGTCCGTGGTGGGCCAGGCAGCGGAGGATGGACTCCGCAGCGCCCGGCGCCTCCCGGGGCGGATCGATATCCTCGATTCTGAGCAGCCAGTACCCGCCTGCATGGCGTGCATCGAGGAAACTGGCGAGGGCCGTGAACATCGATCCGTGATGCAGTGGCCCCGACGGAGAGGGGGCAAAACGCCCCCGGTACCGTGCCGTGCTGTGCCGCGTCGCGGGTGTCATTCACCCGGCGCAGATCAGCCCATTTCCTGGCGCTCTTTTATCTCGGCCAGGGTCTTGCAGTCAATGCACAGTGTCGCTGTTGGCCGCGCTTCCAGACGCTTGATACCGATCTCTATGCCGCAGGCGTCACAGAAGCCATAATCATCCTGCTCGAGGCGCTCGATAGTCTGGTCGATTTTCTTGATGAGCTTGCGCTCGCGGTCACGCGTGCGCAATTCGAGGCTGAACTCTTCTTCCTGAGTGGCGCGGTCCGCCGGATCCGGAAAATTTGCGGCCTCGTCTTTCATATGCATCACGGTGCGGTCTACTTCCTGCATGAGCTCAGCCTTCCACTTACGCAGGATGTCCTTGAAGTGTGCCAGCTGCGGGTCGCTCATGTACTCTTCCCCGCGCTTTGGCTTGTACGGTTGGAAGTTCTTGAACTCCGTTGTGGCGGGCACCTTCTTCGTCGCCGATTTCTTTGCCGCCGGCGCGGTTCTGGTCACGGTAGTTTTCTTCGTCGCTGTCTTAGCTGGCATGGCAGTTTCCATACAAAACGTCACGGTAGCGATGGCGAATACAGGGCAGAGAATCTGCCGGTCATCGCCAAGGGGCGGTGAAGCTACCAGATTATTTTGACCTGATCCAGAAAAATTTTCGGTGTTTCCCGGGCCCGCGGTCCAGGCTCATGTCCGACTGGAGAAGGCCCCGCCGTGCAGAAGGACGGCCGACGCGCTACGCTCAACCCTTTTCGCACGCCGTGAGGGCATTGGCATGCAGCTTCCCGATCTCATCGAGGCGCGTCTGGTGCGTCGTTACAAGCGCTTCCTGGCAGATGTGACGCTCGCGGATGGCAGCGCGCTGACCGTTCATTGCCCGAATACCGGCGCCATGACCGGGTGTGCCGAGGAAGGCAGCCCTGTCTGGCTATCCAGGAGTCATTCCGCATCCCGCAAGTATGCTTACACCTGGGAGCTCGTCCAGACCGTCAATGGCACCGTGTGTGTCCATTCGGCCCGGGCCAACCGGGTGATCAGGGAGGCCTTCGAGAAAGGTATGGTACCCGGGTTCGAGAACCATCCGCGCGCCCGTAGCGAGGTCGTCGTGGCACCCGGTACGCGCGCCGATTTGCTGTTGGAGGGCGATGCCGGTCGCGTCATTGTCGAGGTCAAGTCCGTCACCCTGTGCCGCGATGGCGGCTGTGGGGCCTTTCCGGACGCGGTCAGTACCCGCGGTCGCAAACATGTACTCGCCCTGCAGGCCGCCCTGGCCGCGGACACCCGATCACTACTGGTATTCTGCGCCATGCACACGGGTATCCGGCGGGTATCCGTCGCCGCGGATATCGATCCCGGGTACCGCGATGCGCTCAAAAGCGCGATTCACGCCGGCGTCGACGTCATTGCCTTGGCCTGCGATGTATCGCCCATGGGAGTGCAGGTCCGCAGCGCGCTGCCCTTCAGTCTGGATACCGACACGTGAGCAGCGGCCTTACAGGGGCAGTGCCGCAGACAATCAGTGACGCACAGCTCACGGGGCTGGATGCCTCCCACCTGCGGGAGGTGGCCGATGGGCACTGGCTCCACCCGCTGGCCGCGGAGGCGTTGGCGGCGCTGCAGCGCGATGCGGCAGGGGAGGGGTTTGATCTGGCGGTCGCCAGCAGTTATCGGTCTTTCTCGCGACAGGCGCGAATATGGAACGGCAAACTCAATGGCGAGCGCCCGGTGCACGACGATCTCGGCAGGCCCCTGGATATGCCGGCACTGACCGTCATGGACCGTGTCGCAGCCGTCCTGCGTTTTTCGGCCCTGCCGGGGGCCTCGCGACACCATTGGGGGACGGATCTCGATGTCTTTGATGCGGCTGCACTGCCGGCGGGCAGCGAGGTTCATCTGCTGCCCTCTGAAGTGTGTGCCGGGGGGCCTTTTGATCCTCTGCACTGCTGGCTGGATAAGCGGATGGCGCAGGGTGCATCCCACGGTTTTTTCAGGCCTTATGGTCTCGATCGCGGGGGCGTCGCGCCAGAGCGCTGGCACCTGAGTTTCGCCACGCTCTCGCGCGACCTCGAGCTACGGGTGACACCGCAGTTGCTGCGATGGGCGTGGGAAGGGAAGACTATCGCGTATCGTCAGGTTCTGGACCGGGATCTAGCACAGATTTTGGCACGCTACGTCGCCGTGCCGCCGGACTGGGCGGCGATGTCGGGGTCAGAGCTCGAGGGGCGCTGACCCCGGAGCATCACTCTGCTGTCTGCTTCAGCAGGTGACCGTAATGGCTGTCGTAGTCTTTCTCGGCGGCGGCAATCACCTTGAGCGCCTGGTCGCGACCGTAGACGTGATCGACCTTGATGTTGATGTTCTTGCCGGGTGCCAGCTTGTAGGTCGAAAAATAGTGCTGCAGGCGCTCCACCTTGATGTCGGGGAGATCCGAGATATCACGCGCATCGCCCCAGATATTGTCGCCGTCGAGGATGGCGATAATCTTGTCGTCAGCCTCGTCGTCGTCGATCATCTGTATGCCGCCGACCACTCGGGCGTTGAGCACAATGTCCGCCCGGTTGATCAGTCTCTCGGAATACACGCAGACATCGAGTGGATCGCCATCTGCCTCCTCGGCATCCGGACACAGATTGGCAACCTCCTCGGCGCAGTAGGTGCGCGGAATAAAGCCATACAGCGCGGGCGGGCTGGAGGTCGTGCGCTGGGGCCGGTCAACGGTGAGAAAACCTGAACCCTTGTCCAGTTCGTACTTGACCACGTCCGTCGGCAACATCTCAACGTAGACCTGAACGATATCGTCGGGCGCCTGATCGGCCCGGGTATGGAGACCGTGCCAGGGATGACGGCGCCAGCGGTTGAATTGTTCGTTCCTGTACATGCATAGGCCTCTTTTGAAGTGAATGAAAAGCCGCAGAGTGTACCTCGCGCGGCCGACAAAATCTTTATACCGCAATACGCTGCCAGTGGCACTGAGCCATTGGTCATACCGCGAAGCGCGTGGATAGCTTGCGCGGTACGCTGACATTTTTCAGACGCGTGTACTGTGGCAGCCCGTGACGGTAAGACGGGTAGGCCTCGCCGACAACCAGTGGCGATAAATACTCGCGCGCCTGCGGCGTGATGCCAAAGCCGTTCCGGGTGATAAAGCTCCGCGGCATTTTCTTCTCGCGATTTGCCACCTTTTCCAGCCGCGCTTCGCCGATCGACCAGCGATAGCGCTTGCCGGCGCCGCGCACGATGCACGGCATCACCGCATTCTTGCCGGCGAGGGCCAACTCCACCGCGGCGCGGCCGAGAGCGTACGCCTGGTCGACATCGGTCTGCGAGGCGATATGGCGGGCAGAGCGCTGTAGGTAGTCCGCTACCGCCCAGTGGTATTTGAAGCCGAGTTCGCTGTTCACCATGGCTGCCAGCGAAGGCGCCAGGCCACCCAGCTGGGCGTGACCGAAGGCATCGCGGGTGCCCGCTGCACTGAGAAATGTGCCATCTGCGTACTGTGCGCCCTCGGAAGCGACGATAACGCAGTAACCGTGTTTTTTTACAGTCCGGCTGACCCGGGCGAGAAAGCGCTCCCGGGAAAAGCTGATCTCCGGGAACAGGATGATGTGCGGGGCGTCGCCTTCCTGTTCCGCGGCGAGACCCGCGGCGGCGGCAATCCAGCCGGCATGCCTGCCCATGACTTCGAGAATGAATACCTTGGTCGAGCTGTCGCACATGGATGCGACGTCCATGGCCGCCTCCCGGGTGGAAATGGCAACGTACTTGGCCACCGAGCCGAAACCCGGGCAGTTGTCCGTTTCTGCCAGATCGTTGTCAATGGTCTTGGGAACGTGAATCGCCTGTATCGGGTAGCCCATCGATTCACTCAGGCGCGAAACCTTGAGACAGGTATCGGCGGAATCACCGCCGCCGTTGTAAAAAAAATAGCCGATGTCGTGGGCCTTGAAGACGTCGATCAGCCGCTCATACTCAACACGGTTTTCCTCGAGGGATTTCAGCTTGTGGCGGCATGAACCGAAGGCCCCAGAGGGCGTGGTCAACAGTCCGCGCACTGCGCTCCGGCTTTCCTTGCTGGTGTCGATGAGGTCTTCGCGAAGGGCGCCGATGATGCCGTTGCGGCCGGCGAGCATCTTGCCGATCTGCCCTCGATGCTCCCGCGCCGCCTCCAGCACGCCACAGGCGGAAGCGTTGATGACGGCGGTCACGCCACCCGACTGCGCGTAGAAGGCGTTCTTTCTGGGCATGAAATCCGTTTCCTGGAAACTATTGTAGGGCCAGCAGTATCATACGTGATTTGGGCGGCGCGAGGACAGGTCGCGTGGGGTGCACGTCACACTCGTGATAACATTTCACTTTTTTGGGGCGTTTCGTGTCACGACACATCCACATACTCGGCATTTGTGGCACATTCATGGGGGGCATAGCCCTGCTGGCGCAGCGTCGCGGCTTTCGCGTCACCGGGTCGGATGCCAATGTCTATCCGCCCATGAGCACGCAGCTTGAGGCGGCGGGTATTGTGCTGCAGTCGGGTTATCTGCCCGGGCACCTGCGGCCGGCACCGGATCAGCTGGTGGTCGGCAATGCCCTGTCTCGCGGCAATCCGGCGGTCGAGTATGCGCTGGATGCCGGCATTCCCTACACCTCCGGGCCACAGTGGCTGGCCGAGAATATTCTGCAGAACAAATGGGTGCTGGCGGTAGCCGGCACGCACGGCAAGACGTCCACCAGTAGCATGCTGGCCTGGATACTGGAATATGCTGGCCTTGCGCCGGGCTTCCTGATCGGTGGTGTGCCCGCAGATTTTGGCGTGTCGGCGCGCGAGGGTGAGAGTGACTTCTTCGTGGTCGAGGCCGACGAATACGACACCGCTTTCTTCGACAAGCGCTCGAAATTCGTGCATTACCGGCCGCGCACGCTGGCAATCAACAATCTCGAGTACGATCATGCCGACATTTTCCCCGATCTCATGGCGATACAGCGGCAGTTTCACCATCTGGTCCGATGTATTCCCGGGTCTGGCCGCATCGTCAGGCCCCGCCGTGGCGATGCGCTGGATGCGGCGCTCGCTATGGGTTGCTGGACGCCACTGGAAACCTTCGCCATCGCGACGGACGCCGGTGAGGCGGACTGGCAGGCGCGTCTGCTCACGCCGGACGGCAGTGAATTGGCGATTCTGCACGCCGGACAGCCCGTGGGCCGCCTGGCCTGGGACCAGCTCGGTCGCCATAATGCGGAGAACGCGTTATCTGCTATCGCAGCCGCGCGCCATGTCGGGGTGCCACCCTCTGTGGCAGTCGAGGCGCTGCGGATGTTTCGCGGTGTCAGGCGCCGTATGGAGCTTCTGGGTGAGGTAGCGGGGGTGCGCGTGTATGATGATTTTGCGCACCATCCCACCGCCATCGCGACAACGTTGCAGGGCTTGCGTGCCAGTGCGCCGCAGGGGCGCATACTGGCGTTGATCGAGCCGCGGTCGAATACCATGCGGCTGGGGCGTCATCGTGAGCAGCTCGCCGCTTCGGCGTCGCTGGCTGATCAGGTGCTCTGGTATCAGCCGCCGGGCATGGACTGGTCGCTGAACGAGGTGGCGGACGGGCATGCGGGAGCCAGTGTGCACGACAGTATCGACAGTATTGTCGACGCAGTCGCTGATCAGATTCACCCGAACGACCGTATCGTGATCATGAGCAACGGTGGGTTTGCCGGTATACGTGACAAGCTGATGCAACGCCTGCAGCTCGGAGTGACCGAATGAGAAATCTCGTCATGGGTGCCTACGATAGCGCTGTACTGCGCCGTCCCGGAATGGTGGTCATCGTGCTGGCCCTGCTCACGGGCCTTGCTGCCTCGCAGCTGGGTAAGATTCGCCTGGATGCCTCGGCGGATTCGCTGCTGCTGCAGGGGGATCCGGCTCTGGACTTCTTTCGCGAGGTAGGCAGTCGCTACAGTTCCGAGGAGTTCCTGGTCATTACCTGGCAGCCTGAGGCGCCGCTATTGAGCGATGCCTCACTGCAGCCCCTGGCGAGCATGCGCAATGAACTGCGTGAGCTGTCCGGCGTATCATCCGTGACGACGATTCTGGATGTGCCGCTGCTGGAGAGCCCTCCGGTAAGCCTGTCGGCCGTGACGTCCGGTGAGCCCTTGCCCACGCTTGGCGACCCGGGGGTCGATCGCGACCTCGCACTGGCGGAATTCACGTCCAGCCCGCTTTACGCCAATCTGCTGGTCAGTAGCGATGGCGAAGTCACCGCGGTACAGGTAAACCTCGAGCGCGATGAAAGGTATTTCGAGCTTCTGGAGCGTCGCGAGACGCTGCGTGCCCAGAGTGAAAGCGATGGCCTTACGGAAGAGGAATCCGCTGAGCTTGCGCGGGTAGAGGCCGACTTCAGGGAGCGCAGCGCGCTGTTGCTGGAGGAGCAGGCGACACTCGTTGAGTCAGTGCGCAGCATTTCGGACGGCTACCGGGAGCATGCCAGGCTGTTTGTGGGTGGAGTGCCGATGATCGCGGCCGACATGGTCAGCTTTGTGCGCAGTGACCTGGTGTTCTTTGGCAGCGCGATTCTGATCGTTATGGTGTTGATTCTGGGGCTGATTTTCCGGCGGGTGCGCTGGGTGGTGATCCCGCTTGCAACCTGCACAGTCACCGTGACGATGATGCTCGGCCTGCTCGCCTTCCTCGACTGGCGCATGACGGTGATCTCGTCGAACTTCGTCGCCGTTCTGCTGATCGTGACTCTTGCCCTGTCGATTCACCTGGTGGTGCGCTACCGCGAACTGCATGCCCTGAGCCCCGATGGTAATCTGTACGAGCGGGTGCGTGAGACTACCCGCTTCATGGCGGTGCCCTGCTTTTACACGGCAATAACAACGATGGTCGCCTTCGTATCCCTGATCGTCTCCGCCATTCAGCCGGTCATCGACTTTGGCCTGATGATGACCGTGGGTATCTGTACGGCCTTCGTCGTTGCGTTCACCCTGGTGCCCTCGCTGATGCAGCTGTGGCCCCAGGGCCGTGCCATGGCGCCGGCGGATAGCGGCACGCCCCTGACCGTACATCTGGCGGGCATCGCTGACCGCCACGGCAACGCGGTTCTGCTGACCAGTGCACTGCTTTGTGTGCTCGTGGTGGTGGGTGTCTCGCGTCTGAAAGTCGAGAATCGCTTCATCGACTATTTCAAGGAAAGCACGGAAATCTACCAGGGCATGCAGCTGCTCGACTCCCGGCTTGGCGGCACAATACCGCTGGATATTATTGTCAAGGCACCCGACAAGAGCGCACCGTTGCCCGGACTGGAAGACCTCGACAGCGCCTCCGGCGGTGGCGCGGCCCTGGCTCCCGACGACCCCTTCGCCGATGACGCGGACAGCTTCGACGGCAATAGCGCCAGCGAAGGTACAGGTCAGTCCGCCGACTTCGCCGACGACGGCGGCTTTGATGACTGGGACGATGGCTTTGAGAGCGGGTTCGAGGCGGGCGATGGCGTGGGTGATTTCGATCCGAGCTACTGGTTCTCGCTACAGGGAATGGACGTGATCGATGCCGCCCACACCGCAGTGGATGAGCGCGTTGAGACCGGCAAGGTCCTTTCCCTGTCCACGACGTTCAGCCTGGTAAAGACTCTGCTGGGCGATGATATCGGTGGCGTCGAACTGGCGCTCGTTCAGCGCAGCTTCCCCCCGGAGACGGCCGCACTCATGGTCGACCCGTATTTTGACGCTGACCGTGAAGAGGCGCGCATCACGGTGCGCGTCAAGGAAACCAGTGAAGAGCTGCAGCGTGATGTGTTCCTGCGCCAGCTGCATGATGAAATTTCGGGCCTCGACGGCCTGAGCGCCGAGCAGGTTCACTTTACCGGTATGCTGGTGCTTTACAACAATGTGCTGCAGAGCCTGTTCAAGTCCCAGATCATGACGCTGGGTACGGTTTTTCTCGCCATTCTGGTTATGTTCTGGCTGCTGTTCCGCTCCCTGTGGTTGTCGTTGCTGGCGCTGGCGCCGGTTACGCTCGCGGCTGGCATGGTCCTGGGCATCATGGGCCTGCTCGGGATCCCCCTCGATATCATGACCACGACCATTGCGGCCATAGTCGTGGGTATTGGCGTGGACAACTGCATCCACTACGTACATCGCTTCCGGCGGGAGTTTCCGGTCGACCGCGACTACCGCGCAACGATGTTCCGCTGTCACGCCAGTATTGGCCGTGCGCTTTACTACACAACGGTGACTCTGGTCGTCGGCTTTTCCATGCTGACCTTTTCCAACTTCAACCCCAGCCTCTACTTTGGACTGCTGACCGTTGTCGCCATGATCGCCGCCGTGATCGGAGCGCTTCTGCTGTTGCCGCGTCTGATCATTCTGTTCAAGCCGCTGGGCAGTGAGGCGGGCTGATATGGAGTGTCGACCGGGCTGCGGCGCGTGCTGCATCGCGCCGCGAATCGTGCAGGCCTTTCATGGCATGCCCAACGGCAAGGCCGCTGGTGAACGCTGCGTGCACCTCGACGATGACAATCGGTGTGGCCTGTTCAATACGCCAGAGCGGCCATTGTTCTGCCGCCAGTTTCTCGCCGAACCCGAGGTTTGCGGTGAGTCCCGTGACGAGGCGATGGTGTTGTTGCAAACCCTTGAATTAGAGAGTGAACCTGCATGAGCGATAGCCTCGAAGACATTCCGCTTTTCCCCTTGTCAGCGGTTCTGTTTCCCTACGGACGCATGCCGCTGCAGATTTTCGAGCAGCGTTATCTGGACCTGATAAGGGGCTGCGCCCGCTCCGGCACCGGCTTTGGCGTGGTGTGGACCAGCGGTGGGGGAGAAGTGGCGGGACGCGGTGAGCCGGTGCTTGGCGATTATGGTACGTACGCGCGTATTGTTGATTATGATCAGCTACCGAACGGCCTGCTCGGGGTCACGATTGAGGGCGGCGCAGTCTTCGATCTTCATCGCACGGAACGTCTCGCCAGCCAGCTGGTCATGGGCAGCGTCAGCTGGCGTAAGCCGCTGGCACGCGCGCCAGTGCACAGCGACTGGGAGGGGCTGGTGTCCGTCCTGCGTTCGCTGGAAACTCACCCACATGTCGAGCAGCTGCAGCTCGACATCGATTACGACAATGCCTGGGCCGTGGCTTTCAACCTTCTGCAGCTTCTGCCGCTGGACGAGCGCCTGAAATACCGTTGGCTGGGCTACGATAGCGTTGAGGATGTCGTGGATGAGCTGCAAACAGTGCTCAATGAAATAAGCGGCGAGGATGATTCCCCGTCCTAGTCAGCTCACTGCATCCAGCCAGCCGCCCATTTCCCGCCAGCGATTGACGATGTCGCAGAATAACTCGGCTGTGCGCTCGGCATCATAGGCCGCCGAGTGTGCCTCGGCGTTATCAAAGGCGATGCCGGCTTCGGCGCAGGCTTTCGCCAGCACGGTCTGGCCGAAGGCAAGGCCTGAAAGTGTTGCGGTGTCGAAATGCGAAAAAGGGTGGAAGGGGTTGCGCTTTAGGTCGTTGCGCGATACCGCGGCGTTTATGAAGCCGGCGTCGAAATGGGCGTTGTGCGCGACAATAACACCGCGATTGCAGCCCTGATCGCGGATTTCCTTGCGCACGACCCGGAAAATCTCGCTCAGGGCCTCATCCTCGGCGATCGCTTCGCGAAAAGGGTGGTGAGGATCGATACCGGTGAAATCCAGCGCAGCCTGCTCAAGGTTCGCGCCCTCGAATGGCGCTACGTTGTGGCAGTACGTTCGATGCACGCTGAGAATGCCGTCATCATCCATACGGATGATGCTGGCGGCAATTTCCAGGATGGCGTCTGTCGCGCAGTTGAAGCCGCCGGTTTCCAGGTCAACTATGACCGGCAGAAAGCCCCGAAAGCGTTGTCGTATGAGGCTGTCTTTGCGCGTTTCAGTCATGCCCCGGCAACCTGCCAACGCAGGGTTTCGCCCCCCCGCAGCGGCACCAGGCTTTGCGCCCCCAGCGCCCTTTCGCGCGGCACTGGCACCTCACTGCGCTCCAGAGTGATCGTGTCTTCATTCGCCGGCAGGCCGTAAAACGCCGGTCCATTAAGTGAGGCAAACAGCTCAAGCGCCGGTAGTGCGTCCTTTGCGTCGAACACCTCTGCATACAGTTCCAGGGCGGCATGTGCGGTATAGACACCGGCACAGCCGCAGCTGGATTCCTTGCTGTCCCGGGTATGCGGTGCCGAGTCAGTGCCAAGGAAAAAGCGCGGATCACCGCCGGTAGCTGCGGCGATAAGTGCTTCCTGATGTCGCTCCCGCTTGAGCACAGGGAGACAGTAATAATGGGGCCGAATGCCGCCCACCAGCAGGTCGTTGCGATTCAGCAACAGGTGATGTGCGGTGATCGTGGCCGCCACGCCTTCCCTGGCGCCGGCAATAAAATGCACCGCGTCTCCGGTGGTGATGTGCTCGAGCACGACGCGCAGCGCACTGAACCGCGACACGATCGGCGCCAGGTGACGCTCGATAAAAACGGCCTCACGATCAAAGATGTCGGTGCCCGGGTCCGTGACCTCACCGTGCACCAGCAACGGCAGGTCGACCTCCTGCATGACCTCCAGCAGCGGGTACAGAGGCTCCAGCGCTGCAACCCCGGCATCGGAATTGGTGGTGGCGCCGGCGGGGTAGAGCTTGACCGCGTGCACACAGCTACTGGCTGCGGCGCAACGGATCTCCTCCACACTGGTGTCGTCTGTCAGATACAGCGTCATCAGCGGCTCGAACTGACGCGGTAGCCCTGCCATGGCGTCGACAATGCGGGCGCGATAGCCCTCGGCCGCCGCCACTGTCGTGACCGGCGGCGTCAGGTTCGGCATAACGATGGCGCGCCCCATGTAGCGAGCCACGTCGGCGCAGGTGTGAGGCAGCATGTCGCCGTCGCGCAGGTGGATGTGCCAGTCGTCCGGGCGGCGGAGCGTGATTGAGTCCAAGCGGGGAGGCCTTTCGGTCTGCTTTCTGGGTAGGGCGATGCTACCGTAATTGCCGGGTGGCTGAAACTTTCGGTTTTCTTGTTCCGGTCTCCGGTCGGGCTGGTGGATGGGGCGGCCGGTCGCTGCGGGGTGAGCGGCAGCGGCCGCTGCGCAACTCGCCCGGAATCGCTTCGCGATTTCCGGACTCAGACAGTGCTCGCGGAAACCCCCGCTGCCGCTCACCCCGCAAAGCGCGACCTGATTGGCCGCCCCACCCACCACCCCGACCGGAGACCTCCGCCGGTGGTACCCCGACCCGAAGTTCCCGGCGGTGGCGGGAGCGTTGGATTTCCAGCCTGGCACGCGGTGAGGGCCTTTCGCGATTCTATCCGGTGGCGGACCGTCTGCGGCCAGGACGGCCGCAGCCGAGCCCCCATGGATGGGATCTCGGCGTGTCCGCCACCGGATAGAATCGCGAGAGGCCCGGCAAAGGCCCCCTGTGAATTGCCGGCGCCCGCCGGTAAACTTGCGATCTTTTCAAGCGACGTCTTCGGGAGCACCCATGTCGGATATCAACAAAGTGGTTCTGGCCTATTCCGGCGGTCTCGACACCTCGGTGATCGTACGCTGGCTGCAGGACACCTATCAGTGCGAGGTAGTGACCTTTACCGCCGATATCGGGCAGGGCGAGGAAGTCGAGCCCGCGCGGGCGAAGGCCGAGGCCCTGGGTGTCAAGGAAATCTATATCGATGACCTGCGTGAGGAATTCGTGCGCGATTTTGTGTTTCCGATGTTCCGTGCCAACACCCTGTACGAGGGTGAGTACCGTCTGGGTACCTCCATCGCACGGCCACTGATCGCCAAGCGCCTGATCGAGATCGCCAACGAGACCGGCGCCGATGCCATCTCTCATGGGGCGACGGGCAAGGGCAACGACCAGGTGCGCTTCGAGCTGGGTGCTTACGCCCTTAAACCGGGAATTCGCGTTATTGCGCCCTGGCGCGAGTGGGACCTGACATCACGTGAAAAACTGATGGAGTACTGTGAAGAGCGGGATATACCTGTGGATTTCGCCGGACAGAAAACCAAATCGCCATATTCCATGGATGCCAATCTGTTGCACATTTCGTACGAGGGCGGCGTTCTCGAGGATCCATGGCAGGAGGCTGAGGAGCCCATGTGGCGCTGGAGCGTCAGCCCGGAAGACGCGCCGGATACACCAACCTACGTTGAGCTGGAGTACCGCCGCGGCGATATTGTCGCAATCGATGGTGAGTCGATGTCCCCCGCAACGGTACTTGAACACCTGAACAGGGTCGGCG
>JBHEPQ010000181.1:0-6550 GCA_046260215.1 Chromatocurvus sp. | reverse complement strand
AGGGTCGATGCGTTCGGTCGCCAGCCTGGACCAGTCGATCGTATCGCCGGCGGCCTTGAGGGTCGGCACAAAGGGTGGGGTCTTCCAGTTCGCAGGCTCAACCGGCTGGCCATCGTAGTGCGCATAAATCAGCACGGTTTTTGTTGCGCCGGGAGCAGGGCGCTCAGCAATGATGTATGGCGCGCCGCCGGCGCTGACGATCCTTGATTTAAAGCCACGCCTGTCTATGTAGGCGCTGATCCACTCGGCGTTCTCCTGCATGTCCGCGGTCGAGGTAGACACATTGGGCAAACTGAGCAGTTCCCGGAACTCCGTGAGCATTTGTGCACCTCGGGAGGCCAGGTGTTCTTCCACGGCATCGTTCACTGCACTCGCTGCGGCGAGCCCCGATGCTGACCAGAGCAGGGTCAGGGCTGCCAGGCGACGCAGGTGGTACAGGTGTCGCAGGTGGCAAAAGGGGGTATTCGCGGGTGTGGGGATGTTGATTGGCATACTCGTCAGTCCGTGATGCAGATATCACACGATACTATGCTAAGCACGATGTGCCCAGAATCGAGTCTAATCGACCGGGGACGCGCAACCCGCGAGGGCATTTACGAAATCCACCGACGTTTTGCAGAGCTACTTCCGGACGAGCTGCTGTGGATAGCAGACCCGGAAACCGGTGAGCGCTTTCGCCTGGAGCCCAGTGTGGGCAGGGCACGGACTTCAGCGTAAGAGCAACACCTTAGTTTCCGCGGGTTTTCGGGAGATGGGTTTCTGCGTTATTTCTCGTTATTTCTAGCTACGTATTGCGCCCGTTCGTCGGGATGCGAGCGTCGCCGACCTCCATGCGCATCACGGCATCAGTCATCCAGCACCCTTCATGCGGCGGTGCGGTCTGCTTCGACAGCAGGAACAGGTAACCCACCTGCCTGCCGTCTTCGGTGTTGAGGAGGACCCCCATCTGCGCTGTGTTCCCCTCCACCTGCACCTGGCTATACGTCGCGCTCGTGTGGTCGATCATGGGGCCGTACGCCGGCGTGTCGAATAATGTCCGGAAGCGCGCCAGCGGCCCTGTTACACGCTTGTTGGCCGGCGAGGCAAAGTTGAACGCGGCCTTGATGCCGGCTTCCGCGAAAGGCTCGTCGTTTGTGCCTAGTGCCTCGACCTGCAGCTGCACGACCTCACGGGGTGACAGCTCGGGAGACGGCTCAGGAATGGTATCGGATGCAGTGAGCTTTGTCGGTTGAGCGATCAGGGTGGGTTGAGCGATCAGGTCAACGGGGCCATTGATAACGAGCAGGCCCCCAATGAGCACTACGAGCGCGGTAACTAAAAGGAAGCGAACAGTGTGCATGGGCGTGTAGGTCTGCGCGTGTGAGAAGAATTCTTTCACAAGTATAGGAAAGATGACTCACCTATTGAAAGACGATGCCCGATGGAGCCCACAGCCGGCATAGAGTGAGCAGCGCTGAGGCGATGATTGCGCAGGTCGTGGTGCCGTGCGTTACGCCATGCTGTCCCGTGCTGCCCCGGAATCAGGCGTTACCGTATTCGGCGACACGGTAAGCTCCGTTCATGTTTTGTCCTGTTCTTTGTCCTAAAAACCTGTGCACGTAAGAGTCCATCGCCAGCTGCGCAACCGTAAGTCTATGCACAGTCCATCGGCGCAGCCGATGTCTTAACAAGCCCTTTTAAAACCGTATCATTAACAAGGAAACTCTGATGGAAAATGCAATTGTACCCGTACTTAACCTGGTGATTCTAGGCGCTTTTTTTGCGTTCGGTCTGCGGGAATTGAGCAAGTCGCAGCCTGCTGTGATTAAAGTCAAAGACCAGGATATCGAGCGATAGGTCAAGCGAGCTGCGATGCCCTGCCTAAGGCAGGGTATCTCTTAAACCTGGACAACTGAGCGGCTTAATCTGGACAAAAGAATTCGGCAGTACAGTCGACGTTCGGGGAAGGAAGATGCCACGGAAGTGCCCAGTGGCACACACGAGCGCGCCATATTCTTCATTCACACACTTTCACGCCGCTACTCGGCGATAATCTGGATGATGTAATGCTACAGCGTTGCCCGGGAATGTTCCTGACTATCTGTGCGATGACGCAGTCGCCTTTGGCATCCGCCGCAGTGATTGCCTCATATTCAACGTGTCCATCGGTAAGACTCGGTTGTTATTTCGTCAGGACAGAAAGAATGGAAAAATTAGCCCGCCTTTTGAAAGCGGGTACTCCAGTGGCTAGTATTTCTGGCGCCTGAAAACTCTGCCGAAGCTACTACGCGACGCAAACCACCTACCGACACCGGAACGAACTCGCCTCCTTTTTCATCAGCCCCGGACAATGTGGCCTGCGGACACAGAGCAGTATCAGCCCGGGCGTGATGGTCTCGACGTATCGCCCTGACATTTCACAGCAGGTTTTTACCGCCGCATGTTGAAACCGGCGTATATGCCTGCCGTTGACGCGCAAATGTCTGGCCGATACGCTGCATTACAAAAGAAATACAAGAAAAGTTCTCATTATCAAATGATTTCTGTACCTGGGAGTTCAGGGAGCGCGAGCGTCTCAAGATTTTCGAGGATTTCAGCCTGTTTTTTGATATTTTGGAAATTGATCATGGCGTAGCTTGGAAGATAAGTGGCAATGGTTTGAGCCTCAATCTGTTTGGGGAGATAAATAGCGGCCCCGTTATTTCGATGCCTGAAGGCGACATCGGCAGGGGAAATGTTCGACTGAGTGCGGAGTCGCTTATTTGCGGCTATGCAAGCGCAAAGAATTTTGTAAATGAGAGAATTGTAAATTTCGACACGATTTTGCGTTCACAGATCGAGACACTGCGGATTACAGAAGCATGTACGGATGGTAGTAACTCCTCTGTCAGCGTAAGCGCTCCTTCTACTGTGTTGTGCTCTTTGCTGGGTTTATTGGCGTTCCGTAAGCCCACGGGCGGCCACCGATTTCTGGGCCGCTTCGGGAATGTCCATAGCAACCTCGGCAACGCGGAGGCTATATTCTCAGCAGCAGCAGCAGCAGCAGCGCACCACAGACTGCTGTGGATTCACCCCTTCCTGGACGGTAAAGGCCGCGTCGCACGACTCATGTCATATGCCATGTTGAATGTTTCGCTCGACACAGGTGGCGGCTGGTCTATCGCCCGAGGACTCGCAAGACAGGAATCCAGACATAAGCAGCACCTGACAAGCTGCGATCAGCCCCGGAGCAGGGATCCTGACGGCCGGGGAAGCCGCAGTGAGGCTGTCCTCGCTGATTTCACCGAATTCTCCTTACCCGATCGCTTTTAATGAAAGATTTTATGCCCTGTCAGCAGGCTGATATCGTAGCAATCCAGCAGCCAGTTGATTTGCTCGCGGGTCAGGGACATCAGCTCATCGGCGGGGGTCGGCCACTTGAACTTTTCCTCAGCCAGCGCCTTGCAGAAAAGCACGAAGTCATTGCCTTCCCACATCGGGCACTTGATCTTGTTGCGCTGGCTATGGGTGAACGCTTAGAGCGCGCCGGAGAAGGGACTCTGGCCCAGCTCCTGCTCCACCAGTAGTGCAAAAGAATTGCATTGCTTGCGGAAAGTCACTGGAGCTCGATACAGGTAGATTTCGGGCATGTCTCTGGCGGGACGCAAGTAATGCTGGCGCATCACAGCTGTCTCAGGATGGCACCGAGCAGGGCAACGTTACCGGCCTTTATGCAGGCCGGCAGATAGCAGGTGCCGATTCACTAGCGCATACGGTCTAAGCGACGGTCGGGGCCGACGACTCGGAATGTATCCCGGTCGAAGCCAAGTTAGCGTCAGGATTCTTTACAGTTGACGCAGTTTGTCTCCGTTTTTTCTTGTATATATCTGTTTTCAAGACAATTTTTTTCTCGGCATAGAATGTGCATCTTATCTGTAGGCAGCATCGTTCGCTGCGACGTAGCACTTAACTTTTGGAGATAGGTATCATGGACAAACAGTACAAGCATCTAATGAAGGGAGGCTGCATCGCTTTCGCTGCTGCCATTTCGATGGCCAGCCCCTTGGCTAACGCGATTCCGATCAATATCACGTCGATCGCGTCCCAGTGGTTATCCACCACCCCGACGTCGCCTGATGTCTCGGGACAAGGGTCAAATACCATTTCTTGGGGTACTCCTGCTGAGACGGAGCAAAGCAGCTACGTGTTTGCGCCAGCAGATGCTTCATCTACCGCACTCAACGGACTCGATCCGGAGATTCCATTTGGATTGGGTGAATTCACGCACAATAACTTTCCCATTACCGGCACGACGCTGACTGGCGCCACGCTGGAGGTCATTATCGGCTTTGACGTCATTGATGACTCATCCGGTACTGTCTCAAGATCCATTACCTCCCTCTTTGACTTCGCTCATCTCGAAACACCTAACGAGGATGACCCCTGCGCCGATGGGGGCGCACTGGACGAAGGCGTGAACGAGAATGGCTGCGCAGACCGAGTAAGCTTCACACCTAATCCGTTCTCTGATACGTTCAACGTGGGTGGTATAAACTATGACTTCAAGTTGATTGGTTTCTGTCCGACTTGCCCTACGTCAGACGATACGGTCACCCTCGTGGATAACTTCTGGACCAGAGAAGGTGAAGCCAACACGGCAGTATTGGTCGCGGAATATAGCGCCACCAGGATTCCGCTGCCAGGTACCGCCTGGTTGCTTCTTGGAGGCCTTGCGGGTTTCGGTGCGTATCGTCGGCGTCACGCATCCCTCCGTAGTTGAGCGCTAAATTGGGTTGTCGTGGCAGAAAAAGCCAAAGGCACCACTATTAAACGTAGAGCACACAGCCTCCGTCAGGGGGCTTTTGGTTTGTGCGCCAGGAATGGTGAGCAGCGCTTTGAGTGGCGCTGTTTCGGTACACGTGGTGGTGACTGGATGAACGTGCTAATGCAAGCCCACTATCGGCCCGGCAAGGGGAGCAATCAGCCGAACGGCACTAAAATCAGGCGTTGTGGCGAGGATGTCCTTCGAGAGGTGGTGGGATGGGGCGTCAGAAGTCAGCAGAAGCCACACTGGAAGGCACTGAAGGTGCATTGGCGCACAAGCATAGACAATAGCTGCTGAATGGGATGTACCGTACCAGCCGCAACCGGTGCATGGGGTAGAGATACCGAAATCCGGCGGCAGTGTACGCCAGTTAGGGATACCCACGGTGCTGGACAGGCTCATTCAGGAGGCCTACATCAGGCACGGAGCCCGGTCTTTGAGCCCGGCTTTTTTAACTCCAGCTATGGGTACAGGCCGAGGGCGTTCGCCGAGCCGGATCATTGAGGATTTAAACTCCAAACTGCGCGGCTGGGTGACATACTACCGCCACGTCGAGATCAAGCGCGTTCTGTAGAACTTGTACGGCTGCATACGCCGTGACCTACGTCAGATCCTACGCCAGATACTGTGGCTTCAATGGAATCGGTGTAAGACTCTTGCGCAAAATCTGATGCGACTGGGACTTGAGGAACAGCGAGCCTGGGCCAGTGCCCACAGCGGGCGCAGGTCGGTGATATCGATCCGGAATACCCGCATGAGACGCTGGCCCCGGGCCATTGGGGCGCGTCTGTCATTTGTTCTATCGCTGTTAGAACTGGAAGCGGTAACGATAACCGCAGTAACCGCCGCGCTAATCCCATTGCTGCCAGCAATCATCGCCTATCGTCGCTCCCCTGGTGCCGCTCTGCATTTTCCATACGCACAGACAACGCCAGTGCCGATCAGGGAGTCTCCTCTTCGACACCGCCCAGCCAGTCGCTGCGCAAACTGCGCACGTGCTGGCTGCTATCCTCGGTCACTTCTATCTCATGTTCGGCAAGTATCGGCGACAAGGTCAGCGCAAGCGTCTTGAGCGTACCGTCTCGGAACAAGGTCAGGTCTACCTCATCACCCGGGCTGTAGCGCCGCAGTAGTGTGTCCAGGTCTTCGCCAATGCGCACGCCGTCCAGGGCCAGCAGTTCATCACCAGCGTTCACGCCGGCACTCCAGGCAGCGCCATCCAGGTGTGCGTAGCGCACTACGGGTGGATTGCCGCGCAGGGCGGCATCGATTGACACCTGGACCGGTTCCTCGCTGGTATCTTTGCGACCCAGCGCCCAGCCCATGGACGCGAGAGCCTCGGTTACCGGCAGCGGACTGGTGTCATAGACCCAGCCGTCCAGTCGCCCGGCAAGTTCATCGCCTCCAGCGGCAGCAATGCGCTCGCGGAAATCTGCATAAGTGAAGCCACCGCCACCCAGGGGGAAGTCGTCATAGAGTGAGGCCATGACGGTATCGAGACTGTGGGTCCCGTTGCTGGCGCGCCGAATCTCAAGATCGAGCACCAGGCCCAGCACCCCGCCCTGGCCGTAAAAGGAGACGGTGCGATTGGGTTTGTCAGCCGCCCGGTCGGCGCCGCGATGATAGCCCTTGGTCCAGGCCTGGAGACTGGCACTGGCCAGCGTATCCTGACTGTAGCCGGGAGCATCCACAACAGCGCTGATTGTTTCGGCGAGTTGCTCCCGGTAGTCCGCCACCGGCATCAGGCCCGCGCGCACCGGCAGCAGC
>JBHEPQ010000093.1:0-7319 GCA_046260215.1 Chromatocurvus sp. | reverse complement strand
GAAGGCATGCGTGCCTGCAAACAGGGCGTCGCGCACGGCGGCGAGACGGTCAAAGCCGCCGAAATGCGCGTCCATGCCGACGATGGCCATGGCCGGCAGGGCCGGTGTGGGTTGCGCAGGCTGCGCGGGCTGACCGCGCATCTGCTCGAACACCATGTGCGCATTGCTGCCCCCGAAACCAAACACGCTAACCCCGGCATAGCGCGGGCCGGCATCCTCGCGCACCGGCCAGGGGAGGCTGTCGGCCGGCATGTCGGCGGAACTGAAATACCCCGTTGCGGAACTGTTTGGTTGTTGCAGATTCAAGGTTGGCGGGATCAGGCCGGCGTTCATGCCGAGCATGACCTTGGTCATGCTCGGCATGCCCGCCGCCGTAAGCATATGACCGAGGTTGGATTTGGCCGACCCCAGACGTGGATGTGCCTGGTGGCGGCTGAAGAAGGTCTCCATGGAATTCAGTTCCACCCGGTCGCCCTTGGGAGTGCCGGTGGCGTGACACTCGACATAGTCGACCATGGCCGGAGCGAGATCCGCATCGGCATAGGCGCGTTCATAGGCCAGCACCTGGCCGCGACTGCTCGGACTCAGTACGAACTCACCCTTGCCGTCGTTGGACAGCGCGCCGCCCCGGATCAATGCGTACACCGGATCGCCGTCGCGCACGGCATCGCGGTAACGCTTGAGTACCAGCATCCCGGCTCCTTCACTGGCGAACAGGCCCTGCGAGTTTTTATCCAGCGGCGCACTGATACCGTTGGCCGGATAGGCCTGAAAGATCGAGAAGCCCATGTTCACGAACCAGGGGTCGGCCGCGCTTACCGCGCCGGCCAGCATCATCTCGGCCTTGCCCGCGCGCAGGTAGTCGCAAGCCAGTTTCACGGCATAGCACGAAGAGGCGCAGGCCGCATCGAGCGCGAAGAAGCTGGCGCCCAATCCCAGCGCCCGGGCAATCAGCGCCGCCGGGTAACCGGAGATCAGCCCGTCCTCGTCCGCGGTCGGCACGGCCGGACTGAAGGGGCTGAGCGAGAACCCCGGCGCATCGAGCAATCGCCGCAAGGTCGCCTCGACGGTCCGATGATAGAGCGGCAAGAAGCTGTGATTGGAATGTTTGGTGGGGAAGGACAGGTTGGCCAATATCAGGCCGCAATCGCGCAACAGTTCGGGCCGATTGAAATAGCCCGCGTCCACCAACGCCGCGCGCGCGACGTGCAGCGACCACTGATAGAGATCATCAAGCTGGCTCAGTGCGTCGGGCGGCAGCGACAATCCCTCCGTGTCGGGATGAAAATCGCGGATGTAGCCGCCGCTTATGCAGTAATACTTGTCGACCTCGCCCTTCCTGCCCATATACGCGGCGGGATCGACACCCATCTGCTGGGCATCGGCCAGGCTGCGCGAGTCGGTTTTATCGAGCAGGTTTTGCCAGAATTCCGCTGGCGAACCGGCGCCGGGAAACAGGGTGGACAGACCGATAACAGCAATTTTTTCCACGTTATACCCCGATGGTCTTCCCGAAGGCCGGGGCCAGCTTGCCGGTAGCCGAATCGGGCAGTTGATCCACGATCAGCGACCCCGTAAACAGGCAATCGATATCGACCGCTACGCGATGACTGACCAGCCTGGCCAGGGCGCGAACCAGCATCACCTCATCCGCGCTTCCCTTGGCATTGACGGGGATGGCCGCATGTGGCTGCGGTGCCCCTTCATGGCTGAGGATCTTATCGATCCAGCTGCACAACGAGCGGCCCGGACCCATCTCCAGAAACAGCCGCGCCCCATTGTCGTAGGCGGTATTGAGCAGGCGGGGAAAGTCCACCTGTTCGCAAAAGCACTTGGCGATACTGTTGGCAATGGCCTTGGTGCGCTGCGGCACCGGCAGATAGCAGGAGGCCGAATAAAGCCTGGTTGCGATGCGCGGCCCCACATCCAGGGTATGCAGTGACTCGATGTTTTCATATTCCATGAACGCCGGTGGGCTGTGGATGGCACTGGGAATTTCCATTGCCAGGGCACGCACACCCAGGCGCGCGATCACCCGCTCGCAATCGGCCGGGTAGCCGCCGATGACCAGGCTATCGGGTGTGTTGATAATGGTAACGTACACGCGATCTCCCTCTTCGCATGCAGCCTCCACTTGTTCCACCGTGCCCTTGAGCGTGTAGGTTTCCCAGAGTTTTTCCTGTGCACCGGCGGTCGCCGGTGGCAGACCCCAGTGTTTACGCAGGGTATGGAGCTCGCCGGTCAGGTTGTGATTGAAGGTGACGGACTCCGCCATGCGTTGCGGCAGCACCCCCGGGTCCTGCCAACAGTCAAGCGCCGCGAACATGCTGATCTCGCCCATGCTGTAACCCAGCGCATAGTCGGGGGTCAGGCCGAATTCGCGCTGGAACAACTTGCTGAACACGCATGCGAAGCCAACGCCACACTCGCTGATGGAGGCCAGATTATGGCGCAGAGACAGATCGAGGTCCTTCAGGTCTTTATAGGTGAGCGCGTGCTGCGCGCGCGGGTTGATCAGGGTATCCTTCAAGGTCGCGCCCATGTCATGGATCACCGTTGCCGACGCGTCATACAGCGCCGGGAACAGATGGAACAGATCACGGCCCAAGCCGACATAGGCGGCACCGACTCCGGGATAAACAAAGGTCACCCCGCCCTCCTGCCCCAACGGCCGCGGCGTGAAGTAGCTGCCCTTGGGGGTTTTGATCTCCGCGCCGCTGCGCAGGCTCTGCGTCAGCCCCCTGCCGAGCAGTTGGATTTCCTTGCCCAGGTCCGCGACGGATTCGCCGAGCACGACCAGACAATAGCCCGCATCGGCCTGGGTGAGCCGCTGCTGGTGATAATGCCGGGCAAGGGCGCGCAGTGCCTCGGTCTCGTCGCCGGCTGCCTGTGCGGCGATCCGATCGATGTCCTGCTGAAGCCTGTCCAGGGCCTGCTCAAGGCCCGCCTGGGAAGCATCCGTCAGCGCGAAGAAGTGCATGGCCACCTGCGAGAAATAGCCATTGGGCCGCGCATTGTCCGCCGGATTGTCCGAGAGCAGGATATGGCAGGCAGCTTCAGCCCGCTGTACGTGACAGGCGGCATGTCGGGGCGCGGCCGGTAGCACATACCAGGGCCGGGACTGTTCCGGAAAATAGAAGGGGGTGTGTTGCCAACTGTCCGCCGCACGCGGAGCGTGCCAGTTCGCGATGCCCGGCAGATAGCGCTGATAGGCGCACAGCAGCGCTTTGATCAGACTCATCAGCTCGGATAACGCGCCGGCATCACCGAGCACCGAGCGCACACCGCCCAGCGCACAGGACAACGGCTCCATGTGCGCATAGACCGACTGCAGTGCTTCCTGCTCCAGCGTCCGCAGGTGCGCATCGGCACTTGCGGTGGTATCGACATATTGCACCTGGTCCGGGCGCAGCTGCGCATTCTGCAAGGCGCTGCGGCAGGCCTGGTCGGATTGTGGATGCCGCGCAAATCCGTGGATAAAACCGTAACACTTGCGCGCCTCCCGCAGGGCGATGTCGCTGTGTTCCAGCAGCACCAGGGCGGCACCTTCGCTGCAGCCATAACCGGTCCAGTTCTGGTCATAGGCCAAGGTGTGGTGCGTGTTGGTGGCGCCGGCCTGTCCCACAGCGGCGGCCGGTAGCTGCCGATGCAGCGCCAGTAAGGCAATCCTGCTCTGCGGTGTTGCCAGCATACGCGCATGCGCACACTGCAGGGCATCGGCCAGACTGGCGACCTGTTCAAGCGATGACACGCTTTTCTGCAGGCCGGTCAAGGTCACGTCATCGAGCTTGTCCTCTACGATCAGAATGAGTTCCAGGTCTGTAGAATCGATGGCCGCACAACGGCATGCCGATGTCAGCAGATCGTTTAACAGAACGGCATTACTGGTATTCCTCGGGAAACGGGCCGCACCGTCGGCCGGTGCGTACCCCTCCGCGCCGGACACCGGGGATGAGACAAGACCGGTCTCGCCGCGATATATCAGCGCGTCGAGTCGGTCCAGGTTACCCATCCCCGCGATTCGGCAATCCATACCCGTTACAGCAAACAGTTTATTATTCATATAGGAAGTCCTCAGATGCTGCGCTCATTCAGAAACAGCGCATTGAGTCGTTTACTGATGGTGACCTGCGCACCGTGCATTTCACTGAACACAACGCCCTGTGCGTCGTGCAGCCGGACATCGGCGACCATGCCCGTATCCGATTTGCTGGTCACCTCCAGCGTCAGATAGAACGGCGTGTCAAACGGTACGGGCCGGTACTGCGTCCAGCGGCGGACGGCCGATGGCAGGCTGCCGGCCTGATAATGCTGCCGCACCCAGACCAGCATCGCCTGCAGCAACAGGTCGTCTGCCACCCAGCACGTGGGCTGTCTGTCCGCCTCGGCTTGTGCCGCCGGATCCGTGATCTGGCACAGCAGGGTCATGGCCCGCGCGTCGCAGTTGATGACCTTGCGGATACCCTGTAACACCGGGCCATGGAACAGTGTGCCATCGGCATACGGATTCCAGCCCGCCAGCCTCGGGTCCTGGCGCAGATCCGGTGCCGTTCGCGTCGGTGCCGGCAGTAACTCCCGGGTCAGAAGGATATCGGCGGCGTAATGATTTATTCGCCTGCCGTTCTTATCGACGCTGCTGATGCCTGCCTTGCACAACAGGCCGGCAGCAGTGCGCTCCTGCACCGGCAACACCAGTGTGTAGTTATCCGCCTCGCTGCCATCGAAGACCACGCCGTTGTACAGGTGGTAATTCTCCAGCCCCTGATAGCGATAACCGGGGTGGCCTTGTTCCGCCGCCGCCGCCATCCAGCCGGTGGCCCACACGGTCGGCAATACCGGATTGCCGCCGATGCGGTGCTGCTTGAGCAGGGGCAGATCGGCCAGCCTGAGGCTACGGCTCAGGTGGCTAGCCAAGGACTTTTTTTCGGCGGGGGTCCCCCCTGTTTCAGGGGTGCCGCCCATGTCGTTGCCGACCAGTATCTGGGGACTGCGATTCGTTGCCGCCCCCACTTCATCGACAAACAGTTGGGCGCCGCCCTCCAGCGGTATGACGTAGACCCCCCGCGCGGCAAACATCTGCTTCAATTCTGGTGTCACCATACCGCCGTCCCACGGCCCCCAGTTGAAGGAGAGCACCTGGCAGGCAGGGTGGAGCTGTTTGAAGCGCAGCGCCGTCTTGTTGAGGATTTCGTTGGCGACCGAGTAATCCGATTGCCCGGGGTTACCGTAGAAGCCCGCGGCCGAGGAGAACAGGACCAGATGCGACAACTGGTCAGGCTCAACCGCGGCCAGCAGCGAGGCCAGGCCGTCGACCTTGGTCGCATACACGCTCTGGAACTCGGCCAGGGTCTTCTTTTCGACTTGCTTGTCAGCCAGAACGCCTGCGCCATGGATGAGCCCGGTGATGCGTCCGAGGCGTTCTACCAGGGGTTGAATCTGGCGCTTGATCGCGGCGGCATCGGTAACGTCGACGCTGACATATTCGGCCTGGCCGCCCGCCTGGCGGATCGCCGCCAGTGACTGCTGGATCTCGCGTAGCGACAGGATCGGGCGGACCAACTGCTGGATCTTGACCGGTGTCGGCTTTTCACCGCCGGCCACCAGTTGCGCCATGGCGGCCTGTTTCAGGGCCGCTTCATCCGCCATCCCATCCGCCCAGGCGGGTTCTTCGGTCAACGGTGACCGGCCCAGCAGGATGAACTTGCTGTGGAAGCGTTCAGCCAACCGGATGACACACTGGGTGGTGACGCCCTTCGCGCCTCCGCTGACCAGAAAGACCGATTCTGCGTCAATGGCCGTTCCCGCCGCCTGGCCATGGCTGTCGGTGGGTTGCCCGACCAGGGTCACGCGTCCCTGGTCGCCATAGCCCACCTCGACCGGATCGCCCCCGGGGGCATACATTTCGGCCAGGATATGCTGCGCGGCCTGTTTTCCGGCGGTGTCGGGTTGGAGATCGATGGCCCGGCAGAACACACTGGGCCATTCAAGCTGGATGGTTTTGGTCAATCCGAACAAACCGCCCTGCACCAGGTCGGTGTTGCCTGCGCCACTGTAGCCGAGTGCGCCGTCCAGACGCGCAACGGTGATGAACGCGGCCCGTCTATCGCCCTTCGCCGCATCCTCCAGACAGATCTTCAGGTGCTTGGCCAGCAGGAACGCCAGCTGTATCCGCTCGCGCGACGCATTCGAAAAGGCGATCGACTCGATGCTGGTCTTGGGTTGTAGATAGATCAGCGCATCGACATTGCCGATATTCTCGGCAATGAATTCCAGGGCGGCCCGCACGGCCGTTTCATCCATATCGCTCAGCGCGACGGTTTTGACACCAGCGGGTAGACGCGAAGATTTACCTACATGGGATTTCGGCAATCGCATCACCACTACGGTCCAGCCTTTGCCCATCAGTTGCTCGGCCAGAGGTTTGAGCGTGGTGCCGCCATCGTCGGTGATCAGGCACAACGGTGCCTCGGGTAGCGTGACGGGTTGGGGCTCGGGCGCCGGCAGTGATTGGAGCACTACCGTACTGCTGGGTACGATCGGGGCCGCTACCGTTGCCTCCGGGCGGTCCGAGTGGATGGACGTCTGCTGCACGCCCGCCTCACCGGCGAATCGGCTGGTATGGCCCAGTGCCTCGATGATCTGCCCCAAGGTGCGGAACTCGGCCAGGATATCCGGATTCGGTTCCGGCAGTTCGGGCAGTGCCTCCTGTACGGCGCCGAGGATCTCCACGCGCTTGATGGAATCGATGCCGAGATCGGCCTCCATGTCCATGTCCAGTTCCAGCATCTCTGCCGGGTAACCGGTTTTTTCGGCAACGATGGCCATCATGACGCGGCTGACCTGTTCGACATCCTCGGATGCCGCCGCCGGGGCGGTGCCGGATCCGGTGTCAGCCGGTGCAGCGGCCGCGGCCGCCGGGGCGCGCGCCTGGATGTAGTCGACGATCTGACCGAGCGTACTCAGTTCGGCCAGGTCCTCCGGGTTGAGTTCGGGCAGCTCCGGCAGCTGTTCCTGCACGCTGCCGAGGATCTCCACACGCTTGATGGAATCGATGCCGAGATCGGCCTCCATGTCCATGCCGGGTTCGAGCATGTCGGCGGGATAGCCGGTCTTATCGGCGACCACCGTCATCATGACGCCCTGAATGTGCGCCAGGTCGCTGCCGGGGGCCGTCACCGGTGCCGCCGGCGCGGGGTGCGGGGCCGCAGGTGCCGCCGGGGCGCGCGCCTGGATGTAGTCGACGATCTGACCGAGCGTACTCAGTTCGGCCAGGTCCTCCGGGTTGAGTTCGGGCAGCTCCGGCAGCTGTTCCTGCACGC
>JBHEPQ010000038.1:0-2828 GCA_046260215.1 Chromatocurvus sp. | reverse complement strand
TGTCCAGGGTGTCATAGGCCGCTGCAGGCGCCGGGTGAGGCGCGACGTTGTGCCGCGCATTCTCGTACACCAGCATATAGCGCTGCGACGCCCGCATGCCATCGAACAGGTCCTTCACGCCGGGTGAGTATCCCGACAGGTGGTCCTGCTCGCCTACGATGAACAGGGTTGGCACTGTGATGTCGGCCAGCGCATCAACGTCATGAACGCGTTGTACCTGTCCCCAGGACGAAATGCCGACCATGGCGGCCCAGCGTGGGTCGGTTTCCGGTCTTCCCGCGTTGCAGCTGTTGAAGCTTTCCAGCAAGTCTGGCGGAATATTCATCTGCTCGAGCATGTCGGGGGTAAAGCGGTAACAGCCGCCGACCGTATTGATTGCGCCGTAACCTCCCATGGAATAGCCGATGATCGTGGCCTTCGCGCTGGTGGTCGCCATTGCCGCCATCGGGATGAAGTCCAGCTTTGGGAAGTTGGTTGGTGTCGGCGCGAGGCCTTTGCTGCTGATCATCAGCGAGTCGCTGTTTATTGCAGGGTTTATACTGCTCGCCCTGCGACTGTTCTAGATCTTGCGGCTCTTGTAGGCACTGTGCAGTGCCGCCCGCTCAGAGCCAGTAGCTGCTGCGGGTCATTACCTGGGATACCAGCGTCATGACTTCCTTCACGGGCGCGGGGAAATCGGCGCCGCCTGCCGCCAGAGCGTTGTCACCATGGCGCTGTTCATCAGCAAGCATCTGTTGAAGAATCAGTTGGGACTTGCGGTCATCATCAGGCAGCTGGCGCAGGTGTTCTTTGAGGTGGTTGCAGACCCGCTCTTCCGTGGCGGCAACGAAGCCCAGGCTGACCCGGTCACCGATAGCACCGGCGACGGCGCCGAGGGTGAATGAAAGACTGTACCAGGCAGGATTGAGTGCGCTGGGGCGGCTGTCGAGTTCTCGCAGGCGTTGTGCGCACCACACCAGATGATCGATTTCCTCCAGAGCGGCCTCTCGCATCTCCTCACGCACGGTTGGAAGACGTGCCGTGAGAGCCTGTCCCTGATACAGGGCCTGGGCGCAGACCTCTCCCGTGTGATTGACGCGCATCAGTCTGGCAACGTGGCGTCGCTCGCGTTCACTGAGCAGCGCCTCGCTGTGACCGGTGGCCGGGGATTCCCGGCCCGCCGTGTTGCCCCGGTTGGCCAGGGTTCGCATCACGGTATCGGCTTCGCTGATCACGCGGTCGAGCAGGGACAGGCGCCTGCCTGAACGTGCGGGGCGATCGACGTTTGGTGGGGATTCACTCACGGTGTCATCCTCATGAAATACCGATCAGCTATAGCGTGCCAGGGCCTGCCATCCAATGTCCCGGCGCATGACCATGCCGGTCCAGTCGATGTTCTCAATGGCTTTGTAACAGCGCTCGCGCGCTACCCTGATGTCCTCGCCCAGTGCCGTCACGCACAGGACGCGTCCGCCCCGGGTCAGTACCGCATCGCCCGAGGCCTGTGTGCCGGCGTGGAAAACCTTGACTTCATCGCGCTGCCGCGTGTCGAGGCCCTGAATCACGTCGCCCTTGCGATAGCTTCCAGGATACCCCTCGGCGGCGAGCACGACGCCGATAGCGCAGCGGGTGTCCCAGTCGACCACTGCATTGTCCAGCTTGCCGTCGAGAGCCTGGTTGCACAGGAACAGTAAATCGGAACGCAGGCGCATCAGTATGGGCTGTGTTTCGGGGTCACCGAAGCGGCAATTGAACTCGATGACCCGGGGCGTACCGTCTGCGCCTAGCATCAGCCCGGCGTAGAGAAAGCCGGTGTACGGATTGCCTTCCTCGGCCATGCCGCGCACCGTTGGCAGAATGACTTCTGTCATGATCCGTTCGTGCGTGATCGCATCCACTACCGGTGCCGGGGAATAGGCCCCCATGCCGCCGGTGTTAGGGCCGGTGTCGCCCTCGCCAATGCGCTTGTGGTCCTGGCTGGTTGCCAGTGGCAATACATTGCTGCCATCGACCATGACGGTGAAGCTGGCTTCCTCGCCACTCAGAAACTCCTCGATCACCACGCGTGCACCCGCGGCACCAAAGGCGTTTCCTGCGAGCATGTCGGTCAGCGCCGACTCTGCCTCGTTCATCGTGGTCGCCACGACCACGCCTTTGCCCGCGGCCAGACCGTCCGCTTTTATGACAATCGGCACATCCTGCTCATGAAGATAATCCAGCGCGGGCTGCAGTTCGCTGAAACAGGCGTAGGCAGCGGTGGGGATATTGTGGCGGTCGAGAAAAGCCTTGGCGAAGGACTTGGACCCTTCGAGCTGCGCCGCGGCAGCGGCGGGACCGAAGCAGCGCAGGCCGCGCCGGATGAAATAGTCAACCACGCCATCCACCAGTGGCGCCTCGGGGCCGACCAGGGTGAGTCCCACGTCGTGCCCTTCGGCGAAATCTGCCAGGGCCGGAAAGTCCATGACATCGAGCGCGATGTTGTGGACGTTTGCCTCGCGCGCAGTACCGGCATTACCCGGTGCGACGAACACGGTGGACACACGCGGAGACGCCGCGAGCTTCCAGGTGAGGGCGTGTTCACGACCACCGCCTCCCAGTACGAGTACGTTCATGGATCAGGGTTTCCTGCTGTGGATCAGTGCCGGAAGTGGCGCATGCCGGTAAATGCCATGGCGATGCCGTGTTCATCTGCCGCGGCGATCACCTCGTCATCCCGCATCGAGCCTCCCGGCTGGATAATGGCGCTGACGCCGGCTGCGGCCGCGTTGTCGATGCCGTCGCGAAACGGGAAGAAAGCGTCCGACGCCATCACGCTGCCGCGCACGTCCAGACCCGTCTGCTCGGCCTTG
>JBHEPQ010000025.1:0-4710 GCA_046260215.1 Chromatocurvus sp. | reverse complement strand
CTGTATCGCAGCGAGGCGCGGCGTTGCTGCAGGCGGCAGAGGATGGACACCGGGGACGGGCCGATGCCGGGCTGCGCCAGCTACTGGCGGGAGTCTCCCTCGATCGGGCCGGTGACGCGCAGCGCCTGGAGCAGGCAATGTCTGGCCAGCCAGTGTCCGCCCGGGCAAGCGTCGAAGGTGATGCCGATGCCGGGATGTTGCTGGCGTCACTGCAGCGCAGCGTCAATGACGCGCGAAAAGACGTGCATCCGGGTGCCCGGGGGCCTGATTCGGCCGCGCCGATTGCAGGGGCCGGTGCCGCGGTGCAGTCGGTTACCGGTGCGGATCAGCCCGGCCGCCCGGCGGCGATGCTCAATCTGCTGGCGACCCCCGCCGACCCGGAGTTTGCACCCGAGTTTGCAGGGCGGCTGCAGATGATGGTGAAGAACGGCATGCGTGAGGCGAGTGTCCAGCTGCACCCGGCAGAGCTGGGTCGGCTGCAGCTGACGGTCAGCACCGACGGTGATCAGGCCCGGATTGCGATCGTTGCCGAAACCTCAGCTGCGCGGGACATGATCGAGAATTCCATGCCCCGGCTGCGGGACATGCTGGAGCAGAGCGGCCTGCAGCTGGCCCAGGGAGATGTCTCTCAGCGCCAGAGTAATACGGGCGCCAGCGCCGCCGAGGCTCTGGGACCAGAGAGAGATCCCGCTGCCGAGGCGGAATCCGAGGGCGAGCGGGCGATCAGCATCAGCACGCTTCCTCCGCAGCGGCTGCTGGATGCCTATGTGTAGAGCTTGTGTGTAGTGCCTGTATGTAGTGCCTACGTGTAGAAAACCGCGCGCCGGCGTCCGTTTTCCGCCTCGTTACCAAAATCGAGCAATCGCGCCACGGCGTGCCCTCCTGCGTCACCACCCTTCATCATCGCACGTCCTTCATCATAGCGCGTGCTAGACTCCTGCGCGGTCAGCGCGCGACCTACCCATGTACCGCGCGTTGCGTACGGGCAGTGGATGGTTGCGTCAAAAAACCGGCAATACTCTCCACGGCATTTGATAACCCACTGTTCATAAACAACTATCTGCTTCTGGTACGGCGTTTGCTGGGTTGTGGTAAGCGACGGTATTCCGGCTTTTTGCCGACACCGCCGCGGCGCGCCTGAAGACGCCGGCATCGGGCTCTGAGGAGAACACAAATGGCTGGCAAGGATGATCTCAACCTGAACAACAATCCGGACAGTGAAGACGCAGCGCCGGCGTCTGGCGGCAAGCGCAAGTGGATTATTGTGCTGCTTGTCGTGGTGCTGCTGGGCGGCGGCGGGGCGGCGGCGTGGTTTTTTCTCGCTGCTGACAATGCAGCGACGGAGGAAGGCGATGACGCGGCGGCGATGGTCGAACCGGAACCCGACGCGGATCCGATTTACCTGGCGATGGATCGCTTCACCGTGAACTTCGATTACCAGGGGCGCATTCGTTACGTGCAGGCCGACATGCAGCTCATGGCGCGCAGTGAGGAGATTATCGAGCAGGCAGAGAAGAATATGCCCGCCGTGCGCAACCGCCTGATCATGCTGCTCAGCGATCAGGACTTCGAGGCGCTGCGGCAGGTAGAGGGCAAAGAGACGCTGCGCGCCGATGTACGCGATGCGGTGAACAAGGTGTTGAAGGCGTCAGGCGACGACACGATTGAAGACGTGTTCTTCACCTCGTTTGTGCTGCAGTAGGGATGAGTGATGGCCGGTAACGATGTCCTGAGTGACGGCGAACTCGACGCGCTGATGAGCAGCGCGGACGCGGCGCCCGAGGGCGCGGCGTCAGATGGGCAGTACCGGTCCTTTGATTTCACCTCCCGCGAGCAGGCCCTGCTCGCCCAGTTCGCGACCCTTAAGCCGGTGATCGAGCGGCATGCGGATCTGCTTGCGTCGGCGCTCGACTCGGTCTTCGATCAGTCTTTCAGGCTCGACCCCGGTGCGGCGCGGCTGGTGACGTTTGGCGATCTTGCCATGTCCATGGACGAGGCAGTGGGTATCGGTACGCTGAATATCGCACCGCTTCCCGGCAACAGCCACATCATCAGCAATGCGGATCTGCTCTCCTATCTGGTCAATCAGTACTACGGGGGTGGGCGCACGGCCGCGCCCGCCTCCCGCAGTCGGGCGGCACTCTCCGGTAGCGAGCTGCGCATGGCCGAGCGCCTCGCAGAGCTCGTGCTCGAAACCATGACGCCGGCCTGGGCCGACAAGCTGGAGCTGGCCCCGGGTGATCTGGTCATCGATATGCAGCCGGATGCCCTGACGGCAGAGCCGCCGGGCGCTCTCGCCCTGTGCATTCCATTTTCCGTGAGCCTCGATGACGGGGCCAGCCAGATACAGGTGGTGCTGCCGTTCGCTGCTTTGGAGCCGCACAAGGCGAAATTCTCGCCACCGATCCGCCGCGAGCGCGATCAGAAGGCCCCGAGCTGGGAGCCGTATTTCAGGCGCGAACTGCTGGGCGTTCAGGTGGAGCTGGCCGGCATCCTGAGCAGCCGCGAGATCAGCCTGGCGGAATTGCTCAATCTGCGTGTCGGCGCGGTGATTGACCTGCCGATGACCGGCAGCGCCGATCTGTGTGTGGAAGGTGAGCCCTTCGGCAGCGGCGAATACGGCGCCCACAAGGGACAGAAAGCCCTGAAGATCCGGGCTTTGCGAAAACGACGTCCGACACCGGGAACGGGGGAGTGAAGACATGAGCGATGAAGACGAGAAGGCCAACGCGGCGGCGGAGGCCGCGCCGGCGTCGGACGCCGGAGAATCCGAGGCGGCGTCCGCTGAGCCGCTGAACGAGCTGCAGGGGGATGCCGCGGCCGCTAGCGGTGGGGATATCAATCTGGACCTGCTGATGGATATACAGGTCACGCTGTCCGTGGAGATCGGCCGCACCCGCATGTCGATCAAGGATCTGCTCGCCCTGACCCAGGGCTCGGTCGTGGAGCTCGGTCGCGACGTCAATGAGCCGCTGGACCTGATGGTCAATGGAACACTGATCGCGCGCGGTGAAGTGGTCGAGGCCGATGGCAAGTTCGGCCTGCGTCTGATCGATGTGGTCAGCCCTACAGAACGCCTGAAGAAGCTCAAATGAAGCCGAGTGCCGCCCTGTTCACCCTGGCTGCCAGCGCGGCCGCCGCCCCCGCGCTGGCACAGCGGGCCGAGCGCGCCGCGCCGGAGCTTTTCAGCGCCGGTTATCTGGCCCAGGTGCTGGGTTCACTGGTGCTGGTGGTTTTGTGTCTGGTCGCCGTGATTTTTCTGCTGCGCCGGGTAAACCGCATCGGCCAGTCGGGCGCTGCGCCCCTGCGCGTTCTCGGCAGCGCCAGCGTCGGCACCCGGGAAAAGGTCGTTCTGCTGGCGGCAGGCGGCGAGCAGATGCTGCTGGGCGTGGCTCCCGGCAGCGTGCGCACGCTGCACGTGTTCGCCGAGCCGGTGGTTGACGAGGATGCGCTGTCGCCTGCGCCGCAGCGGGATTTTGCCAGCGTGCTGCGCAGCGCCAACCCGCTGTCCGGGGGACGCTGATGCGCGCTGTGCTTGTGACCGTTCTGGCGCTGGCGGCGCTGTTTCCGGCGCTGGCCGAGGCGCAGCAGGCGACTATCCCCTTGATGTCGGTACAGCCCAACGCCACCGGCGGCAGCAACTATTCCATGAATATCCAGATTCTGCTGCTGATGACGGTGCTGACTCTGGTGCCGGCCGCGCTGATCACCATGACCTCGTTCACGCGCATCCTCATTGTACTGGCAATCCTGCGCCAGGCCATGGGCACGGCGCAGACACCGTCCAACCAGATTATTCTCGGCCTGGCACTGTTCCTCAGCCTGTTCATCATGGCGCCCGTGCTGGAAACGGCCTACGAGGAGGCCTTGCTGCCGTACATGAACGAGGCGCTGGATTTCGAGACGGCGCTGGAGGAGGCCAAAGCCCCGTTCCGGGAGTTCATGATCGGCCAGACCCGCGAGAATGATCTGCTCCTGTTCGCCGAACTGGGTGACTATGAGCCTTTCCGCACGGTCGATGACATTCCCATGGTGGTGCTGCTGCCATCCTTTCTCACCAGTGAACTGAAAACCGCGTTCCAGATCGGTTTTCTGATGTTCGTGCCGTTCCTGATCATCGATCTTGTGGTGGCTGCGGTTCTCATGAGCATGGGCATGATGATGCTGTCACCCATGCTGATTTCCCTGCCCTTCAAGCTGATGCTGTTCGTGATGATCGACGGCTGGGCGCTGGTCTCGGCGACCCTCGTCTCGAGCTTCACGGTGTGACGGCATGACACCTGAATCGGTACTCGAAGTGGGGCGCGATGGCCTCTGGCTGGCAGTGCTGCTGGCCGGCCCACTACTGCTTTCGGCGCTTGCCGTGGGCCTGCTGATCGGCATTTTTCAGGCCGCAACGCAGATACAGGAAATGACGCTGAGCTTTATTCCCAAGCTGATTGCGCTGGTGGTTGCCCTGTTTGTCGCCGGGCCGTGGATGCTTCGCGTGGCCGTGACCTTCTCGCGCCAGCTGTACATGGAAATCCCAGGGTTGCTGGGTTAGCGGCATGCCAATCGATGCCGAGCAGCTGCTGACCGCCATACAGACCTACTTCTGGCCCTTTCTGCGCATATCGGCGCTGTTGCTGGTGGCGCCGGTCTTCAGTGCCGGGTCTGTCACCGTGCGTGTGCGCATACTCATGGCGGTGCTGTTCGTGGCACTCATGGCGC
>JBHEPQ010000003.1:0-3615 GCA_046260215.1 Chromatocurvus sp. | reverse complement strand
CATCGTTGCCAGGAAAACGACACCCAGCATCGCGACCCACAGCACTTCACGCTGCAGTGGAGCCGCCACGTCGCTGCACGGTAATTTATCTGGCACGTCAGGCATGATGGGGAGGTATTTGCCGCACCACGCGGCGGGAATAATCAGTTACCATATTTGGGGTCCATGGCTAATCACTGCGACATTATACGAATCATGCTCAGTAGGGGACCAGCGGGTCTTTTCGCTGCTGTTCTGGTTGTGCGTCTGCCCGTTGGCACCTATGGGGCCGATGATGCCGCCGCAGCGCTATACATATTGGGCCGATGATGCCACCGCGTCGCTATACGAAAGGATGAAAAACCGCTTGCCGTTTGCCAGCCTCTTCTTGTCAGTGCGTTTCTTCACCCTATTTCTGTTGCCTGCGCTGCTGTCCGGGCAGGAGCTCATGGCGCAACCGGCATTCCAAGCAGACGACGGGGCCGTGACCCATCGACAACTCCGGGCGCATGCCCGGGATCTATCCATGCGCCCGCACACACCGGCTCCGATCATCGCAGACAGCAACCTGCGATCTTTAAGCTACGACGCGTACCGGCGCATCAATTTTGCCGCCAACGCTGCCATCTGGCGAGGGGACGCCCAGCCTTTTAGCCTGCAGATGTTTCACCCGGGATTTATACATAGCAAGCCAGTCGGCATACATCTGATCGAGGGCGAGAAAAGTCGACGACTCGCCTTTTCAGCGGATCTTTTCGACTACCGTGACAGTCCCATCGATACCGCGTTGCTAGATGCCGCGGGCTTTGCGGGACTCCGCGTTCACTACCCCATCAACACGCCGAATGTTCACGATGAGTTTCTGGTCTTCCTGGGCGCCAGCTACCTGCGTGCCGTTGGCAGAGATACTGTTTATGGTTTATCGGCACGCGGACTGGCCGTCAACACCGTCGGCCCCGGCGGCGAGGAGTTTCCTCGTTTCAGCCAGTTTTACATTGAACTTCCCACTGCCGGCTGCGACGAGATAGTTATCCATGCGCTACTGGACAGCCCCTCCGTGACCGGCGCGTATCGATTCATCGTGGCGCCCGGCAAACAGACCCGGATCGACGTTGACGCCAGCCTGTACCCACGGCGCGACAGCCTGCGTGTCGGCATCGCCCCTGTGACATCCATGTTTCTTTTCAACAGCAGCAATCGCCCGGGTTTCGATGACTTTCGTCATGCGGTGCACGACTCCAACGGCCTGCAGATACAGCAGGCCGACGGCGAGCGGGTCTGGCGGCCCCTGGCCAACCCCTCCCAGGTACAGGTTGCGAGCTTTGGCGCTGTCTCCTCCCTGCCCCGCGGATTTGGACTCATGCAGCGCACACAGGCATTTGACCAGTTCAGCGATAATGAGGCCCGTTACGACAAACGACCTTCTCTGTGGATAGAGCCGCTGAATGACTGGGGAAACGGCCGTATTGAATTGCTGGAGATTCCCACCGCCAACGAATACCAGGACAACATCGTCGCCTACTGGCGGCCGGACAACGGACTGATGTCAGGCAGGGAGTACCGTTTCCGTTACCGCATGCGCTGGGGCGCCGATGACAATTTTGCACAGCAACCCGGGCGCGTGATGACGACGGCGTCAGGTGCCGGTCCGGGCGACAATGAACGGTTGTTTGTCATTGATTATAGCGATGGCAGGCAGATTCAGTCTTTGGCAGCCGGCGATGCCGCGCTCCGTGTCAGAGCGACCGCCAGCGCCGGGGAGATCGTGCATGCAAGCGGCACACTGGTAGACGCCACCGGGCGCTATCGGGCCTATGTCAGGTTCGCCCCGGAACAGGCGGAGCTATCGGAATTGCGTGTGACGCTGGAGATCGACGGCCGCCAGTGGGGGGAGACCTGGCTTTACCGGTGGACCCAATGAAGACGGCCGCATACGCCACGCCGCCGGCATCGCCACTGGCCATGCCGACCCAGATTCTTACCCGATGCCCGACGGTGTGCCACGCCCGACGCGATCCCTCCACGCTAATCGCGCGCTGGCTTACGTTTGGCGGCAGCCTGACACTGACGGTCGCTGCCAGTCGTCAAATGTACCTTGTAACCCCGCTCAACAACGCAGCAGATGCAAGCGCCTGGGTCGCGCCCTGGGTGAGTGTGCTGCTCTGGCTATTGCTGGGCCTGTTCGCCGCCACCTTCGCCTGGATATCGCTGTCTGCGTCGGCCGCGGTAGCAGGACTCCTATGCTCCCGCCAAGCTTCACCGCCGGATCCGATTCAGGCCAGCGCCGGGCCCGCCACGCCACTGCGCGGCAGGACGGCTCTGGTCATGCCTATCTACAATGAGGATGCCACCAGCGCCTGCGCATCCCTCGCCGCCATGGGCGAAGATCTTGGCAAGCAGGGACTGCAGGCGCACTTCGACATTTTCGTTCTCTCGGACAGCAACCGAGGGGACATATTAGCCATCGAAACAACGGCCGTTGAGCATCTTCGCCGCCATCTGCTCACAACGCTGCCGGTCTGGTATCGACACCGCGAGCAGAACACGGACCGCAAGGCCGGCAATATCCGCGACTTCATCGAGCGTTGGGGCAGCGGCTACGACTACATGGTGGTGCTGGACGCCGACAGCCTGATCGCGGCTGAATCATTGGCCACGCTGGTACGCGAAATGGACGCCGACCCGGACACCGGTATTCTGCAGACCCTGCCACGACTCTATGGCGGCAAAACCCTGTTTGCCCGGCTGCAGCAGTTCTCGGCTGCCGCCTATGGACACATCTTTTCGCGCGGCCTCGCGGCATGGCAGGGTCATGATGGCAACTACTGGGGGCACAACGCCATTATCCGCACCCGCGCGTTTGCCGCAGCTGCCGGCCTGCCGACACTACCCGGGCCGCGCCCATTCGGCGGCGAGATACGCTCGCATGACTTCGTCGAAGCCGCGCTGATTCGCCGCGCGGGTTGGTCAGTCAGGATGATGCCTGAGCTGAGCGCATCCTGGGAGCAATGCCCCCCGACGCTACTGGATGCGGCAATCCGCGACCGACGCTGGGCGCAGGGCAATATCCAGCACCTGGCGATCATGGCGGCCCGCGGCCTGCGTTGGCCAAACCGGGTGCATATGCTGATGGGTGTCATGAACTACCTGACTTCACTGCTTTGGCTGGCGATGGTGTTGGTAGGTCTTGTGTTGAGCACACAGTTTGCTCTCGTGCAGCAGAGTCTATCCGTAACGGCAGCGCCGGCATTCGACGCGGCGGGCATGATTGGGCTGTTCATTTTTACCGTAAGCCTTTTGTTATTGCCCAAGCTCCTGGGGCTGGTTCTCGCTTTGCGCAATCCCGGACTGCGTGGCGGCTGCGGGCGAGTGACATTTTTTTTAAGCGCGCTTTGCGAATTGCTGTTCTCTGTGCTGTACGCGCCCCTATTCATGCTCATACACAGCGGGCATCTGTGGGAAATCGCACGCGGCCGGGACTCCGGCTGGTCGGCCCAGCAGCGGCAGGGCGTGGACCCTCGGTGGCACCGCTTGCTGGCAAGTCACGGCGTTTACACGATCGTCGGCCTGCTGATTCTGGCTGTGTTGTTGTGGTTGCCCTCCTCGCTGCTGTACTGGATGCTACCGATCGTCTCC